>JBCCVH010000052.1:0-5060 GCA_039195685.1 Bacteroidota bacterium
AGTAAACCCTTCAGAGAGTAGTAACGTATGGGGTGAGTATTTGGAAAAGTTAAGAAAAAGAGGTTTTGAACAAGTGGACTTAATTGTAGTAGATGGGCTCTCATATTTTGCAAAAGAAGCCAAAAACCATTATCCAAAGGCAGATATACAAAAGTGTGTAGGTAGTGCATTTGCAACGTAATATGCTAAATAGTTAACCCTGAAATATAGCTAAAACGTAAACTACGCGAACTACACGGTGATGATGAGCAGTGCGAATCATCTGCTGAAGCTATAAAAAAACCTTCCTTACTCGTCACGATCAATAGTCTGCTTTATTAGTTGAATTTGCACTGCCACCTAGAATCTAGCGCCTTTGGGCAATGATTTTTTTACAGCAATTGCAAGGTTTTACATAAAAGGTGTAAAAAAGCTTGCAATTTTTGCTCAAAAAAATTGTCCATTTTATGTTCAAAGCTTCTTTTGGAAGCCATGGAGCAATACAAGCAAATTGATAACCCCTAGTAATTTACTGTTGAGGTTCAGCACGTATACATCATGCTGCTATATATGCGTTTCGATGATTTACAGGAATATTGCAGCTCAAAATGTACCTAGGGTGGGGCTCGAACCCACACGAGCAAGCTCATTGGATTTTAAGTCCAACGCGTATACCAGTTTCGCCACCTAGGCCTATCAACATTGTGAGCGAGAAACGGGGCTCGAACCCGCGGCCTCGACCTTGGCAAGGTCGTGCTCTACCAGCTGAGCTATTCTCGCAGTGCGGTGCAAATTTATATTTTTTTATCCAAAAAACAAGGCATTCTTAGCAAAATGACTTTGTCTTCGCTCAGGGAGTAGTGATACAATAATGCAATACAGCAATTTTACCCGCTATGTGCGATATTTCAGCTGTCTACCATTAATCCTATTATCAGCTTACCAATACACGTAATTTTTTGATGATCGCTCGCTTCCTTGCTAATTTGTAGCAAAAAATAACTAACTTTGGTTACATAAAACAAAGTATTATGTCTCAAAGTATCTATAACGCTTTTACTGCCTATATCAACAAGCACCAACTTATAAACTCAGAAAAACCCATACTACTAGCGGTGAGTGGCGGGCTTGATTCGATTGTGTTAGTTGATTTATTCGCTAAATTAGGGGTACCATTTGGTATTGCCCATTGCAACTTTAACCTGCGGGGCAAGGAAGCTGAAGAAGATATGAAATTTGTAAAAACGCTGGCCATCCACCACAATATCCCTTGCGATACCAAGACCTTTGATACCGCTGCATATGCCACTAAGCATCAAATCTCTATCCAAATGGCTGCACGCCAGCTGCGTTATGCATGGTTTGATGAACTGATGAAAAAAAAAGGCTATAGTCTAACTGCTACAGCACATCACCATAATGATCAGATAGAGACTTTTCTTCGCAATACAATCAAAGGCACAGGCATTTTAGGCCTACGTGGGATGCTGCCTAAGCGTGATAATATTATACATCCTTTGCTTTTTGCCACCAAAACCGATTTAAAAGCCTATGCTACTGCACAAGGCCTATTTTGGCGAGAAGACAGCTCCAATAGTGAAGTGAAATATGAGCGTAACTTTCTGCGGCATAAAGTCATCCCTATGCTCAAATCGCTCAATCCTGATCTAGAAACAACCTTTCAGCACACGATAACAAAGCTACAGCAAACAGCCCTCTTTTTCATCAAGCAGGCAGAAGCTCTGAAAAAAAAAGTATGGACCATTTCTCCGCCCTATTACCGATTGTCACTCCAGCCCCTGCAAAAAGAGCCGTGGGCACCCCTATTGATCAGCTATTGGCTAGCACCTTTCAAATTTTCTTTTCCTATGATCCAGAAATGGTGGGACAATCCACCCCAACCAGGTAAGCAGCTCCAAACAGGGGAATATTGGCTTTTAGCCGATCGAACAGCATGGATCATAGGCCCTCAACACCCACAAGATGAGCAGATAACGCATACCATTAATGCCTTTCCCTTTACCCAACACCTGAACGGTCACCAGCTTAAGATGGCCGCACCTATGCCTGCAAAGGCACACTACTACAAGCAAAAAACCTCGCTAGAACTTACCATCGCCCAGTTTGACTATCAAAAAATCAAATTGCCCTTAACCCTCCGACTATGGAAACCTGGCGATAGTTTTGCCCCTCTAGGGATGGGCGGCCAGCGCAAAAAAATAAGTGATTTTCTCATCGACATCAAACTCCCCCGCTATCAAAAAGAGCGTGTATACGTCTTGTGCGCAGCAGGAGATATTATTTGGGTCGTAGGCCATCGCATTAGTGAGCTTTATAAAATATCTCCCCATACCCAACAAACACTCCTCTGTACCTATGCCCCTCTCTCATTAGAAGCAGAATGAGCACTATGCGTATCAAAATTTGCTGCAAAACTCCCCTGCTGTTTCGCCTGTTATAAAGCATCTCCTCCATTTGCTCACCATCAGGGAGCCTTAAAGCAAACATTGAAAGCTTAAAAAGAGTGATGAACAAACACTAGTATACACAAGGCCGTTAGAGATTATGCTGCTTTACCTTCTTGCTTTTTCGTTAAGATAGGTTTGGCAGTGAGAAATTTAAGAATGTCTTTCTTCCTGCGTGCAGCTAATTTTCGCCTGAGTTTTTTACGTGTAATTCTAGTAACAGCCATTAAATTAGGTTAAAAAATGAAAAAGTGGGCTTGCGTGGATTCGAACCACGGACCCTCTGCGTGTAAAGCAGGTACTCTAAACCAACTGAGCTACAAGCCCCTTTTATGCGGCAAAGATAGGCTATTTATTTTATCTAACCGCTATCCGCCCCAAATTTTTCAAAATTTTAATGCGCAAAAAAGCAACAACAAGCCCTACTTTCTTCTATACACTACTTTGAAATGTTTGCGACAGGGGTACTATACTTTGATAGACCTACTTTTCTGTGAAATGGCCTAAGTGTAATAAAGCAAGGATTACTGGTACCACCACCAATGATCACGATATGCCCTTTGTTGAGATGCGCCTCGCCCTTTTGCATATTATATGACTCCCCTATTCGTTGGATATTGAGCCGACTCATCAGTCGTACAAGAAGCCCTTTTTGCTTGAAGGCACTTTGCAAGGGCCACTGCATTGATCATCGTGGCCAGCATGCCCCTGTGGTCAGCTTTTAAGCACCTATTCCGAGCTTTTTAGGTTGATTGCGCCCCGCCGCCATATATTACCTCCGCCAATGATCATGGTTACAGCGATACCTGCTTTATGGAGTTGGGCAATCTGTTCTACATAGTATTGTAAAGAGGCAGGCGCTATACCCCATTTTTTCTTACCTCCAAGCACTTCTCCACTTAGCTTTAGTAAAATACGTTTGTAACTCATACATTGATATAATTGCGGTTATCAATGGTTAATTTTTTATCTTTTGACGATGGCTTATGCGCAAGCGACTACTTGTCACTACATTAAATGGTAAAGTCAAAGGATTGTCCCGCTTTTATCTCAGTTACAAAATAGTATATCCAGCTAATAAGGTGCGCTATATCCTTTTCATGTATCATCTCCACTGTAGTATGCATATAACGGAGTGGCGGGGATAACAGCGCTGCAGGGACCCCCATATGGCTATAAGCAAAAGTATCTGTATCTGTACCTGTAGCATAGGCAGAAGCTGCACGCTGGAAAGGTATTTTGTTTTTCTTCGCAATAGCTAAGAGCATGTTACGCACATTAGGATGTACAGCTGGTGCTGTACTGATGACTGGACCCTTGCCTGCGATCGTTTCACCATGTTTGATCTTATTATATAGCGGAGATTGTGTACAATGACATACATCGGTCACCAAAGCCACATTAGGCTTTATCCGTCTGGCAATCATCTCAGCACCTCGATGCCCTACTTCCTCTTGTACCGCATTGGTGATATAGAGACCGATAGGGAGTTTTTGCCGCTTACCTTCTTCATGTAAACGTCTTGCCACTTCGGCAATAGCAAAGCCGCCAATACGGTTGTCTAGTCCACGACCAGCCCAAAAACCATTTTGTAGCTGGCGGACATCTTGGTCAAAGGTAACAATATCTCCTACATATATGCCTTTTTTATTGGCAGCCTCTTTTGAGCTAAACCCAGCATCTAGGACAACGTTCTCTATACTAGGGGTGATTTTTTTCGCTTTTTCCCCTCGCCGTACATGGATAGCTGGCCATCCAAACACTGCTGGCACAATACCATTAGTTGTGTGGATTTTGGCATGCATAGAAGGTGCTATCTCATAGTCAGAACCCCCATTGCGTTGCACATATATATAGCCCTCTTTACTGATATAGTTGATATACCAAGCAATCTCATCTGCATGGGCTTCGATGACTACTTTATAAGGAGCTTTCGGATTTACTACTCCCACTGCGGTGCCATAGGTGTCTGTAAAGTATTCATCTACAAAGGGCTTGATATAGTGTAACCATACCTTTTGTCCATTCACTTCATTGCCTACTGGGGCATTGCTATTGAGATAGTTTTGAAAAAAAATTTTGCTCTTGGTATCCATATATACTAGTATTTGATCTTGTTTTATCGTATGCAGGCTTTTCTTTGGCTTTAATAGCGCAAACAAAGCAGCAACATCACTTCACAGGCCAAATATAACTAATTTTATCCCTAATACTACTATATATGGTGTTTTTGGCAAACCAAAGCGCATCTGTTTTGATAGCCAATGGCTGATGAGTCGCTTCAGCTATACATTAGATAGGTAAGGCCGAGGGAATCCATTGCCCACCAAAAAAGAAATAAACCTGTCACAAGCGGACAAAATTCATCCTGTTGCTAAAGTAAAGCAGATGGGCTTTCTTTTGCTATTATCACAATTTAGGTTTTTGTTTTGTAATGCCCAGCACCTCAAACTTGCTATATATCCAGCAGTCACGCTGTTAGGGATAAACTTAACTGAGCCCGATCACCATCGCTTACTGCTTGTAAGCATATCCAGTATGATCCTACTTAGCTCCTTCTCCAAAATTTTTGATAGCTTGATCTATGGTGTAGATGCCAATCCCCTCTTTATCTAC
>JBCCVH010000053.1:0-4878 GCA_039195685.1 Bacteroidota bacterium
GGGCAATGATTTTTTTACAGCAATTGCAAGGTTTTGCATAAAAGGCGTAAAAAAGCTTGCAATTTTTGCTCAAAAAAAGTGTCTATTTTATGTTCAAAAACGTTATTTATAGGCTCTAATCGTGTCTTAATTGAATATTTCAGGGTTAACTAATTATACACAATCTTTAAGGGCTCTCAAAGGGCTTTGTCCCTATGAAAAAATTTGTTTATATTTGCGGAGTGAGCAAGGTAAATCTTATTTAAATCCTAACCATAAGATTAGGGGACCTTACACTTAGGTACTCAATCTAGATACAATTAATACCTAACAGCAGCACAACTGTTGGCCTTTTCATCCCATGTGTCGATGGTAAGGCCCTATTGAAAGTTCACTACATCATATTTACCTCTTCTTAGACTTATGCTAAAAAGATTTTACCAGCTTTCTTTGCTATGTCATAGCAATATCTTGTTGGCGTAGATATTTGACCACTTCTGAATGTTTTCTCTGAGTACTCAACATCAAGGCTGTGTTACCATCCTTATTTTTGAGATTGATCTTAGCACCTTGCTGCACAAGGTGCTTGACACAATCTAGATGACCATTATAGGCACTCCACATCAAGGCTGTCCAGCCGTCCTTATCTTTCGCATCGATATCAGCGTCTTGTTCGAGGAGATACTCGACCACTTTTAAATGTCCTTTTTCAGCACTTAGATGCAACGCTGTGCTTCCTTTGTTCATCTTAGTCTCGATATCAGCGCCCTTTTCTACGAG
Organism: Bacteroidota bacterium; assembly: GCA_039195685.1. Classification (GTDB taxonomy): domain Bacteria; phylum Bacteroidota; class Bacteroidia; order Cytophagales; family Amoebophilaceae; genus JBCCVH01. Next base: position 760 of record JBCCVH010000053.1, read on the forward strand.
ATACGTAACACAATCTGTATGTCCCTCAAAGGCACTAGATATCAAGGGTGTCCAGTCGTTCTTATCTTTAGCATCGATATCAGCGCCTTGCTGCACAAGATGCTTGACACAATCTAGATGACCTTTATAGGCACTCAAGATCAAGGCTGTGTCGTCATTCTTATCTTTAGCATCGATATCAGCGCCTTGTTTGAGGAGATGCTCGACCACTTTTAAATGTCCTTTTTTAGCACTTGGATGCAACGCTGTGCTTCCCCACTTATTTCTCGCATGGATATCAGCGCCCTTTTCTACGAGATGCTTGACACAATCTAGATGACCATTATAGGCACTCAAGAGCAAGGCTGTCCTGTCGTCCTTATCTTTCGCATCGATATCATCCCCTTGGCCTAGTCGCCACTTTACACCATTTAAATTTCCAGAAGTAGCATTTGTTACTAAATCTCTATTTATAGCGCTATACAGTACATGGAACCAACCGAACACCACGAGCACCCCAAGCATTATGAGCAGATTATCATAACTGAGCACAGATACAGTAATATTCAACATATCTTCCAACTTATCTTTCAACTTACCTTTTTTGACATAAAGCCAGCCGCATACAAGAGTGGCCAAAACCGTGGACCAAGAACCTTTGTATTGGGAATTATCTATAAAAAGCAAACCCAAAAAATATCCAGCCTGCTCCATAAAACTATTAGAAGTCTTTGTCTTCTTATCTGCAGATTCAATATCCTTATCTACTTTAGTATTTTCTCTATCTTCAGGAACCTTTCTGGTATCGTCATGGGCTGGTGATGAATAGACCAATAGATAGGCCATAGTTGCTACAGAGACTACAACCAAGCACATTAGTATAAATTTTAATGTATTATAATTTTTTTCATTTTTCTCTTTCATTGTTATTTTATAAGACAAAATATACCCAATCGTTTTTTAGTGAATATTTTGCGTATACGAGACAGTCAACAGGGCTGTATACCATTAGCTTGAATATAAGGATCGCTTTGGTTAATTTTACTTTGCTTTTTTTTTAGATATCTCACCAAAAAAGGATTCTAGCTTTTGTAAAGTAATCTCTAACACACTCGCGACTTGTGGCTTCTGCATACCACTTTTCAAAAGCTTGGTGACCGCTTCTCAAAGACCTCGCTCTTCTCCCAACTTGATCCCTTTTTGTTCTATTCTTCTTAATGCACGCATAATTTTTGTTTTGTCCCTTTCCGCTAAGTTGTATATCTTATCTAGCACTGTGCTCACACTATGCGTTTCGTGGGCCAAAATATACATAATTATTTCATCTTTATAATCTGATTTATGGATCAGCTTATTAATCTCTAGATTATTGTCTAAAAGTGAACAGAAATCCTTTTTGACGCTTTCTCGTAACATCACTTCAGCTAACCCAGCCTCATTGTCCTTCATAATATCCTTGATAGCTTCACTCTGCAGCTCTATAATATGGGTGCTCTCCAACATTTTATAAAGCAAATCAGAGGTATCAAAAGCATCTATCAGTCGTTTGGTACCATTATACGGTTTTTTACCCGTATAGATCACAAATGGAAAGATCACTGGCAATTTGATTTCAGATATTTTAGTGCTTTTTTACGTTGTTGGTTTACATCATGTCGCATAATAGCTACCATATATTCCATGATACGCAGTGGCATACGTTTGTCTATCTTAGTTTGCTGCTCAAAGAGGAAATACACATAGCCATCTCCTTCTTTGGTCGCCACCCGATAAACGATATCACTATAGCGTGATTGCAACTCTTTAGACACAAAACTACTTTTTTGCAAGCTAAGTGTATCGAGTCGTATCTTTTTTATTATCTCTTTTTTGAGTCTACTTTTTAAAAAAGCCTTTACCACTGCAAGTATCCCAAACACCGCTCTAAAGAAACTGTCATTAGCATTAGAAACCATACTTAAAGATAGATAATTTTAATCGGAAATGACTTATGTTTACCGCCTATATTTTTCACCTAATTATGCAATATTTTTTAAGCCAAGCAAAAAAAAGGCCATATTACACTTTTAAATGACCAACTAGCCTTTGAAAAACATACAAGATACGATACGCTAGGATAAGCCATGGAAAATAGACACACTGTAAGTTCAATACCATTTTATGATGGGATAAAATTTTTGTCTCTCTTTTTTTTGCTAAGAAGAGGATAGCCTCTGCGTTTGCCTTAGATAAATAGAGGCGCTTGGCGATCTCGCTTAAACTATATCCTCTTTTCTCTAGACAAAGCGCATACTTATAAGGAAAATAGAGGAGCCCATCATCGGCATCCTGCAACATCCCATCACTATTTTCAAATAAATTAAGACCTGGATATAGCGGGATATAGCCTGTTGGGAACTTCGCTTTTTTGAAAGAAAAAGGTGTATGGGCTTCCATCCGCACCCCATATTTTTTAAGCACTTGGTCTACTTTCTTACAAGCTGAGCTGTACCGAGAGCGCTCACGAAAAAATTGGGTAACATCCAATGGTAAGGTAAAAAATAGTGTTTGCTCATCTATATGCGTTATCTTATTAGGCGCTATGGCATCTGCAAGTGCTGAGATGATAGTTGGGATATCAGCTTTGGTAACCTTATTTTTACGATGTGCTGATGGCCAAAAAAAGCCCTTCAGGCGCTCGTATATAGTTTGTTTACGTTTAGGCATTGGCGTTCCTAATGCTGCCGTAGCTCCAGCCTCCCTTGTCAGTGCTTCGAGCTGATGATAGGTGATAATATTACCCCAAAAGGCGCTCCACACTTTGTTTTTTATGCTTATTTTCTCATTATAGAACTCATTAGCGTAGTTGTTTTGCTTGAGTCGATGGAGCCTTTTCTCTTCTGCTAATGTCTTATACCCTAGCGGTATCTCCTCTGTATGGTTTGAGACAGTGGCTGGATAGGTATAAGGGAACCTCTTCTTCATGTCTGGATCAAAAAAGGCCCTCCCTTTAAATGTGTCTATAGGTGCGATCAAGCCATAGTCAATCGAAATATCGCGATCTCGTAAAAACTTAATCAACGTTTGCGCGATACGGTCTACAGTAGCTAACCCAAACTCTTCCCTAAGCAGATCGCCATTGATCGCTACCGATAATACATTAGGTAAATAATTTGCTAGTGATGTATCATAATCTACATATACATCATAATGCTCCGTTGAATTACTTTCTATCCCCTCAAAAAATAAGTTATAAACCCTAAAACTCATGTAGCCTTTAGGATAGTGTGTAAGAAAATTCTCCCACATCGCTCGGTTGTCTGGGTTATATGTTGTATATCCAAATAATCTATATTTGTCAGATGAACTCACATACCCTGTTGGTTTATAAGGCCTTTTTGTAAAGCAGCGCGCAAATTTTTTGAAGGGCTTATCCGATACCTCACGAGCGAGCTTCTCAGCATAGTCGAGCAAAGCGATCACATCGGACCGATCTAGCTGTTCGCTTAGATAGAAACGAAACCAGACATGGAATAGGGCTGGTATTTTATAGGGCATATTACTTTAGGTTAGATGATCAGGTTGGGATTGATGCTTGCTAGCACTCTCTTGGGCCAGTAGCTTTTCTTTATTCTCTTGTAATACTTTTAATAAGTTGTCTTTGGATAAATAGAGTCGCTTGGCAATCTCATCGATACTAAGCCCATCTTGCTGCATACAGATCGCTACTTGGTTAGGAAAATAGAGAAGGTCATTATCCATATTGGTTAACATATACGTTTTGGGCGCTTCGCGTAGATTTAGGTCTGGATACATAGGAATATTAGACTTAGCAGTTATATCTTCTGGGGAAAAAGGTTTCCCAGCCTTCATCCGTATGCCATATTTTTTCAATACTTGGTTGACTTTCCGACAAGCAGCTCTATAGCGTGGGCGTTCGCTTAAAAATTGGGTTACATCCAATGGTAAGGTAAACAATAACGTTTTCTCATCTATATGCGTGATGGTATTGGGTGCTATGGCAGAGGTAAGCTCGGCGATGATCTTTTGGATAGTGGCTTTTGATCTTTTGGGGGCACCTAGCTGTCGATAGGTAATGATATTGCCCCAGAAGGTAGTCCATACTTTATCACTGATACCTGCCTTAGGGTTATACTCACC
>JBCCVH010000054.1:0-4877 GCA_039195685.1 Bacteroidota bacterium
AACGTTTTTGAACATAAAATGGACACTTTTTTTGAGCAAAAATTGCAAGCTTTTTTACACCTTTTATGTAAAACCTTGCAATTGCTGTAAAAAAATCATTGCCCGAAGACGCTAGCTCCTAGGTGGCAATCAAAATTCAACTAACAAAAGCAACTATTGATTGTGACAGATAGGGAAGGTTTTTTGTGGTTTCAGCAGATACTCTACATTGCTCAGCATTAACGTATAGTTTGTGTTGTTTACGTTTTAGCTATACTTCAGGGTTAGCTAATTAACTAAAAAGAAAAAACAGGCTATACTGCACCATATAAGCTATTTTAAAATGTTCTCTATACTTTGAAACGCCTACTTTGCTATAAAATGACCAACTCAAATATCAGGTGACGCACCTTAACCTTTATATTGAGCGATCAACGCATATTTTTGGTGCAGAATATGGGCTTTCCCCACTAGAAACTTGACACAGTCTCCATGTCTTTTCCTAGCACTAAAGTGCAAAAGGGTATCGTGATCCACATTCGAGATGCCCTTCTTAGGCACCCAAATATAAAGTGGTGCACCCTTGCTTATTTTTGGCATGGATAATTGCAGTTATGAACTAAATGGTGTTAAATTTGACGGCTACAAAGGTGGGAAATTGATAGGCGCAAAAGCAGACGATTAACAATTTATAAATAAGAAAGACAATGCATTTCATAATTTTTTCAAGGATACAGCACAAAAAGATGTAATAGGTCAAGCTGAACGCCAAGTAGCAGCAGCTAATGTAGACAGGTGCGCATGCTATGTGCACCTACCTTTTCATGCAAGCTTAAAGCTTATCCTCTTTTTTTTTAGCACTTGGTATGGCAGAGGTGGAAGTATAAAAAAAGCATTAAGTAAGAAAATAAGCTTAACATATGCGTGCATTAAAGTTCACTTTGCCACAAAGCATTAAGATGGTAGGTATAGTGATTTAGGTGATCGCAGGTGTAGTTGAGACAGATGCGATAGCGCTAAAGGTATGTCAATTGGTATTGCTGAAGTAAAAGAAGGCAAAAGAGTTTAACGATTGCGAGATATCTTTACTAGAAGCACGTATACTACTCTACGAAGCATTTAAACGAAAGGAGTAGATAATAGCCGTATTCACATTGTAGATATCATAAACGCTCTTTGGAGTGAATGTATTGTAAAGATTAGGTTATAAAAGACTTAACAAATAAAACTGTATGAAGATCAAAGACTTTTTAACAGGAAAACCAGTTGACATTTCAAAGCCAGAAGAAAAAGTAAGGCAAGAATTTGAGCAGATATTACATACCGATTACTTCTATGATAAAGATAGAATGGACATAGAAGTCCCTATAAAAATAGGTTCGTCAAAAAAAAGGGCTGATATTGTCATATATAAGCACAGCAAAAACAAAGAGCAATATAAAGATATTCTTGCTATTGTAGAGGTAAAGCAAAAATCAAGACGAGATGGGGTTGCACAACTTTCTTCTTATATGCAAGCTACATCTGCTATTTTTGGTGTTTGGACCAATGGAGATGAGATTACATATCTTTATAAAGAGGGGAATGAGATAAAGGATGATGTTTTGGTAAACATTCCTAAGCAAGATGAAGATATTGCTAATATTGGCGATATCACAAAAGAAAAATTACGTTCTGTAAGAAATTTAAAACCCATTTTTAGGAGAATATTAAAAACGCTTTACGCGAATACAAATATCAGTAGGAAAGAGAAATTAGGGAGCGAAATGATTAAACTCATTTTTTGCAAAATACATGATGAGCTGCATAATTTGCATGCATTGCCAAAGTTTAGAGTTTCAAAAGAAGAATTGGAGCGACACGCATATGAGGAAGTCAAAGATAGGTTGCAAGGTATTTTTTCAGAAGTCAAAGAGAGGCTTAAGGGTGATGGCATTTTTTTAAAAAATGAAACCATATTGTTGGATCCCAAATCTGTTGTGCATGTGGTCGGCGAATTGGCATTTATATCTCTTTCAAAGACGGAAAAAGATGCTATTGGAGAAGCATTTGAGGTGTTTGCAGAGAGTAAGTTAGTTGGCGAAAAAGGGGAGTTTTTTACGCCAAGAGAGATAATCAAATTGGCAATTCAAATAATAGACCCTGCACCAGAAGAAAGTATAATAGACCCTGCGTGTGGAAGTGGTGGTTTCCTTATATACGCATTAAGCTATATTTGGCAAAAGATGGAGAAGGATAGAAAGTATAAAAACTCTCCAAAACTAGCGGATATTAAAAGAAAAATTGCTGAAAATTATTTTTATGGGATTGAAAAAGAAGTGGATTTAGTTAGAATATGTAAAGCCTATATGACAATTATAGGAGATGGGACAAGTAAAATAATTCAACAAAATACGCTCAAGCCAATACATGAGTTTAATCCAAAAGCAAAGGAGCATTATACAGAGAAGAAGGAAGGCAAACTGACGATTAAAAAATTTGACTATGTAATCACTAATCCTCCTTTTGGTGCTAAAATAAAAGTGATAAAAGAAGATTGTAAATACTTTGATCTAGGACATAAATGGAAAAAGAAAGAGGGTGTATTTGAAAAAACCAATACCGTACAGGAGACCTCACCGCAAGAGCTTTTTATTGAGCGGTGCTTGCAGATGCTTAAAAGTGGTGGGAAGTTAGCTATTGTACTACCTGAGACATACTTACATGCTCCTTCTAAAAAATATGTTTTACAATATTTAAAGAAAAACAATAATATCATTTCTGTAATTGACTTACCGCATAATACTTTTCGTCCTTACTGTAACGCTAAAACATGCCTGATCGTCTTACAAAAAAATAGGCCCCAGCAAAGTAATATAATCATGGGGGTAGCAGAGCAGATGGGGCATGACCATAAAGGTGATTTGATGTACAGGTTTGATAAAAACACTAAAGAATTTACTAAGGATATTTGGGACGATACAGAGATAATAAGCAAAGAATTGGTATCTCCTTCTAAAAATAATAAGTACGTTTTTCATGTACAATCCAGTGCAATAGTTAAAGATTATTTTGTACCACGATACTATTGGAATACTAAAATAAAAGAAGCAAAAGCCAAAGCAAAAAAAGCGAATATGCACCTTATCTCATTGAGAGAGTTATTAGAAAAAAATATTTTGCATTCATATAATGGACATGGCTCTCCCCCAAGCCAGTATAAAGGACAAGGAAACATCCCTTATATAAGAGTTGCAGACATTGTTAACTGGGATGTTTATAAAAATCCCACCTCAATGATACCTGCCCATATCTATAGTGATATCAAAGGAGCAAATGGTATCGATTTACAAGAAAAAGATATTTTATTTGTAAGGCGAGGGAGCTATCGAATTGGGGCTGTTGCAATGATCTCTTCTTTTGATAAAAATGTATTACTTACAAATGAAATAACAGTATTAAGAATCAGTAGCAATGATATTGGTTTATCTCCATACTATCTATTATTTGCACTATCGCATGAAATCACACAACTGCAAATCAATAATAAAGTATTTATAGATACGACCTTGCCTAATATTGGAGAGCGTTGGAAGGAGTTGAAAATACCTGTTTTCAACGATCAAAAAGAGTTAGAAAGAATATCCAAAAAGATATTACATATCATGCAAGCAAGGTGGCAGGCCAATCAAACACTCCACCAAATTGCGCAAAAATTTGGTGGTTTAACCATGTAAAGAATGAAGCAAAATAGGTGTCTTAATTGAATACTGCAGGGTTAACTAGGTAGAGATATTGTCCCAATTTTCTATTATATTTGGCGACCAATTAAAGCTAGATTTGAGAATCTAAAACCAATCCGTAGACACAGTTGATTGAACAGACCCATTATACAATTGTTGTTCTAAATACTTGACACAATCTAATTTCCCATGCTTAGCACTAAGATATAAAGCAGTTTCGCCATCTTTATTTTTGGTGTGAATATTAGCCCCTTGTTCCACTAGGTATTTTACACAAGCCAAATTTCCACTTTCAGCACTAAATAACAACGCTGTAAAATCATCCTTATTTTTAACATTAATATCAGCACCTTGCTCTACTAGATACTTTATACAAGGTAAGTCTCCTTTCTTAGCACTCAAAAGCAAAGCGGTGTTGCCAAGTTTACTTTGATGATTAATGTTAGCCCCGTGATCTACTAAACACTTTACGATCTCTAAATATCCTCTACTAGCACTCTCATTAAGTGCTGTGCTACTTTCACCAAACCAAGAATCCCATTCATAATTAGGATCAGCTCCTTGCTCTAACAAAAAATTTACACAATCAAAGGACCTTCTTAGCACACTTATAGTTAAGCTATTGTAACCATATGCATCTTTGGCGTTGAAATTAGCCCCCTTTTTTACTAAGTACTTGAGACAATCAAAATGTCTGTTTGTTGCACTACAAATTAAGGCAGTCTCTCCGATACTACGTTTATATTCTATATCGCTGCCTTGGGCAATTAAATACTTAATACAACTTAAGTGTCCATTTAAAGCACTGATATGCAAAGGTGTATAGCCACTTTTATTTTGTTGATTGACATTAGCACCTTGTTCTACTAGATACTTTACTATACCTAAATGTCCCAATTTAGTACTGAAGTGCAAAGGTGTATCTCCATATTGATCTTGATAATTGACATTAGCACCTTTAGCAATACACCACTTTATTTTATCTAAATTACCCTCTCTAGTATTATGAATTAACTGCTCATTGTACGAAAGGAAAGCAGTACCAAAAAGAGCTGCCGCCTGTAAGGGGTTTGTAATTGCAGCTATTAATAAGAAAAAAATGCACGTTATTCTTTGTCTATATTTTGTCATGGTAATACTTTTAAAAGTTTAATTTCGAGAAGGTAACGCACATAT
>JBCCVH010000055.1:0-4831 GCA_039195685.1 Bacteroidota bacterium
AGGAAAAATACTGAAGTCACAAAAGGCTAAAAAGATGATTTCTTTCAGTCCATAATATTTAGCGCCTTTTTTCGCTTGATTGGCAAAAGCTTTAGCCGCATAATATTGCGCCCCTTTCCTCAAAACCATCCGCATGTCCTATTTGCATCTCTATGATGTACTTACAACCATCTTTGTCTTGACAGAGCACATCCAACAATACTTTCTTGCTTCCTACCACCTCTGGCGGTTGTATAGGGCTTAAAAATTCAATATTCTTAATAGGTTTATGCAACTGATTTTTTAGTACGGCATTAAGCATGGAAATTAAGATACGCTTATTCTTTTTTATCCCAAATATGCGCTTAAAAGCCACATCGTTTTTAGGATTGAGGTATTTTTTTACTAAGTTCAGATTGCAAAGATACGTATTTTTTTTGAACCACTTAAGCTTTCCACAATTCCGATGCACACATGACCATCATGATCAGCTCCTGTAGCATCTTTTCCTGCACTTGTTTGCCTTGTGTAAGCTGCTTTTCTCAAAATAATGCTGGCCATCAGCACCTATATAGTGCGCTTGCATCATGTACAAGCAAAAATAATCTTAAGGCTATCCACCTATATTCCGCACCAAAAATATGCGTTTATGGTTCAATATAAAGGTTATAATATCAAGAAAAATATATAGTCTAGTGCAAAATATAGCGAATATATGGGGGATTTCGTGTTATGGGATAACAACGGTAAAAATGATAAACCCAAGCGCAGCCTTTGGCTTACTGGGGTGATGTGTACGCTGTTGGATTGATAAAGAAGCGTGTCTCGCACAGATTAGAAAAAGGGCCCCCCTTCCCCTGCTAATAGAGATTGGATAAGCAGTACAATGTGGTGTATACCCTACTGCTGCTATATTTAGCTAACCAACGCATAGTGATCAAACTAAAAAAGCTTGGTCAAGGTTGGAGAATACCCTGCATACGGCTATGCGTGATGTTAAATACGCAAGTAGAAGGTAATTGCCTTTTACGCTGGGGTTAAACTTGTTTAAGGCTTAGCATCTTTTGGAAATTAAAGCAGTGCACCAGTAGACTGGAAAGCCTACCAATAAATTAATGGGAGTTACCGTAATTTGTATTGTATAAATGGTCTAATGCTATGCAATACATATCACTTCCCCAAAAGCCTCGATTGCAATCGAGGCCCGCAAGTGCTTGTGCTGAGCTTAGTGAAGTATCCCTTGTTTAATTACTTTTTTCTTGGGACATGCTTATTGGTAATCCCTAGCCATTTATCTGCCTTGGGATCGGTAGCTCTTTCGAGTGTAGTAAGTACTTCGTTAAAGGTCACAGGCTTAATAATAGCGGCATTAAAACCCATTTGTTGAAACTGCTCTTCTGTATAGTCATCATGATTGCCCGTAACAGCAATAATAATGGTTTGGGCTTTTTCGTTTGGGAGGCTCCTAATCTCTGCTATGGCCTTTGCGCCATCCATAATAGGCATAAACAAATCGAGTAAGATAGCGGTAAATTTACCTTTCTTTTCTTTTACCATTTTAACAGCATCCCGTCCGTTACGTGCTACATGCGCTTTATACTCTGTGAGTAAGAGCGTCTTTTGGAGCATATTCTGTACAATCTTATTGTCCTCTACTACAAGTATATCGCGAGACTTTGTTGTTTTTTCTTCTTTAGTCATAGTTTAATATTCATTTAAAGTTATATTCAATTTGTAATGGAACATCTATCCATCCATTATTTTTTAATATATAGTTGCCATATAGCTATTTTACCAGCGCGGCTTGCTCGATTTTTACGTATTTACTTTTATTTTTTATCTTTTATAACTTAACTTTGCGCACTGGACCCTGTAGCTCAGTCTGGTTAGAGCAGTGGCCTTTTAAGCCACGTGTCCTGGGTTCGAATCCCAGCAGGGTCACTTTTATTTATCTCGATTCCAACGTTTTTTCTCTTTTATCTTCAAAAGATTTTACCAATACAGCCACCGTGGCATCACCTTCAATATTAGCGGTTGTTCGGCACATATCCAAGAAACGGTCGGGAATATAGATCAATCCAAGCCCTATCAACATTTGTCCATGCTCTAGCAACCCTTGGGAAACTAACCTTTGTAATAGTATGGTAGTGGTTACCAAAGAGGCTCCAGGGACACCTGCTACACCAATGGTAGAGACAGTTAGGTAAAAGACAATGTTAATCTGTAGCCAAGTATCAAGCTCTATATCAAACAACTGGGTAATAAAGGCCATGGTAACAGATTGATAAAGGGCTGTCCCATCCATATTGACTGTAGCACCTAAGGTGAGTACAAAGTTGCGGATACGTGCGGGTACATTGAGCTTAGCGACCTGTTTACTGGTCTGGTATAGTGTCCCTGTACTAGAAGAAGTGGTAAAAGCATGTAATTGTGCGGGGTACATTGTTTTTAAGAATTGGATAAAGCCTATATTAGAGAAAAGCGATACAACCAAAGGATATAGGCCGAAAACAAGCAACCCTAGACCAAAAACGACTGTGGTCACATAGATGCCTATGCCAGATAAGATATTGGGTAGGCCATCAGGGTTGAGCGAGATCATCATAATCAACTGGGAAGAGATCAAGGCAAAGACACCAAAAGGTGCTAGTTGCATCACATAGCCCATCATTTGGGTAAAAGCATCTTGCCCCGCCTCACAAAAGGTGAGCATGGCTTGCTTCTTTTTGGGGGCAAGACTTAGGAGGGCCATCCCAAAGCAGCCAGCAAAAAACACGATAAACAACAAGTTATTGTTATCTGACATGAGTGCAAACAGGTTACTGGGAATAAAGCTTTGCATACTGCTATCTACCGCGGTGGTTGCTGGAATGTGTTGCTGGGCGATATCTTTCATTGGTTGGATGTCTGCTTGACTAAGGCCGCCAAGCCATTTGAAAATATGGCCTGGCTTTATGATGTTGCCGATCAAAAGGCCCAAGCATGCGGCGATCACTGTACTCATGGTATAGAGCACGAGGGTAATCCCGCCCATGCTAGAGAGTTCACGTGGATTTTTCACACTATTAAAGCTGACGATAACAGAAAAAATCACTAGGGGCACGGCGACCAGCTGTAAGAGGCTGATAAAACTCATCCCTAGCTTGGTCATATTTTTTTCTAGGAAAGGTAGGTGGAGGTCAAAATAGGTATAGGCGGTCGCAAAAAGGATGCTGCCTAGTAAAGCTAGCAATAGTTGTTTATTTAAGGAAATTTTTTTCATAAATGGGTATAATACATCTTAGGTAGCTGTGGTGTAAAAAACACAACTCCTATAAAAGGCATATGACCTTTTAGTGTTGGTCGCTTAGGTGTGTAAGCTGTTGTAGGGCACCGTAAATTAATTAGGGTGTCTCTCCTATATAGTTGTAGGAGATTTTGTTTTGCTCAAATTCCTTTTGTGCAGCTTTGACAGGGCCGTCTTTTTGTTCATAGGTACGGGCCAATATTTCTTGCCAACCATCTGTATTGATCAACTGCTCTTTATGGATATTGGAGATGCCCATTTTATCTAGCTCTTCATAAAAAGCTTCATTGCGGTGTTTTAAAATTTGCCGCGCACGCTTCGTGATGATCATAACTTTTTCATATACATTTTGCTCTTTAGGCTCTCCTAAAATGCTTTTTAAAAACTTTCCACTTTCCATGTTACTTTTGTTACGATGTATACATAGCGACTTAATCATAGGCACGTAGCTTTTTGGGCTAAGAAAAGCTATCTTATTGAGGTATACAGCTCCCCAAATCTAAGCTTTTCTCGCAGTGTTTGCAAATAGCAAGGCACAAACAGCCTTTTTTGCTGGCTAATCGGCTAAAAAAGCCTCTTTTTCTTTTAGGCGGGTGGGGGCTCTTTTGTTATATATAGCAAGGGCGACTATGTCTTGTTGGCGAAATAGGGTTGTACTGTTTTTTTTCGTTGCTTAGGTGCGGTGTTTGCTGTCGCTTTGGGTGAGCTGGGAGCACTCTTTTTGGTTATGGGTTGGGCGGTTACTTTCCTTTAGAAAGGTTGTGGGCATGCGCTTTTTTTTGTAAAATCAGCCGCTAAAAACAAAGAGATATGCACATTGCCACTGCAAAATATATCACAAGTAGCACGAGTTACGAGCAAGACCCGACAGGGGGAGCTCCTGCCTATGCTTTTATAGGTCGCTCTAATGTGGGCAAGTCTTCTCTTATTAATATGATAGTGCAGCGCAAGTTGGCCAAAACTTCTTCTACCCCTGGCAAAACAAAGATGATCAACTATTTCCTAGTCAACGACAGCTGGTATTTGGTCGACCTGCCTGGCTATGGGTGGGCAAATGTGCCTAAGCGTTTAAAAACCCAATGGGGAAAAATGGTGCGTGCGTATATCCTACGCACGCCTACCTTGCGTCATGTGTTTGTCTTGGTAGATATTCGTTTGACACCGCAAGAAAAGGACATTGCGTTTATCAACTGGCTGGGTAGTAAGCGTATCCCTTTTGCGATTGTGTTTACCAAAATAGACAAAGTGAACCAACAACGCTGTACCTTACATGCACAGCTTTTCCAAGACCGCTTGCGCATGACTTGGGGGGCGTTGCCTCCCTTTTTCGCAACTTCTGCAACCAAAAAAAAAGGCAGGGAGGTTTTGTGTAGGTATATGACAGCTCTTTTTGATGCTTAGTGTGTTCCTTCAGCTTTGTCTCAGGACAAGTGCTGGAGGCACTTGAATGCCTAATAGGCTCGCTTGTCTTTGGCTTCAGCACAAGCGTTTGCTGGACTGTAAGCGAAGTGTCTAAGTGGTCATTTGCTACGCTTTTAGGTGTGTGGCCATTTGGTAAAAAATCAC
>JBCCVH010000056.1:0-4793 GCA_039195685.1 Bacteroidota bacterium
ATGTTGTGGAGGTCTTTTATAAAGCTTTTTTTTCTGCTTCATTTAAGGATAAGCGTGCGATGTGCATGAGCTTATCTAGTCTTTTGTAATCAAAATCCATATGTATAAAGTAAAAAATGTTAATGTGCTATCGTATGATCGATACCTATGGCTAGGACAGCTCCCAGCAAGCTGGCAACCCACTTGGTTTTATTGAGTTGGTGATGAGGATTAGTTTCAAATAAGATCGTAGTGGCAATATGGAAAACACCTCCAATGGCCATGGCATGTAGTTTTAGGGCGTTAGCAGCAGAGAGGAACTCGGTATGGGTGAGATAGTCTTTTAGCAAAAAACTGAGTGGGGTAATGGCCGCAAAAATAACTAAAATAATAAAAACATTTTGACGTTTATATTGCCGATAGAGCAGTACACTGGCTAAGGTAAAGGCAATGGGCATCTTGTGTAAGATCATGCCTAGCAGGAGAGAGATGTGGCCTTCGGTCCATAGGGCACCTTCTAGTGAAGCGTGAAAAAAAAGACAGATGAGCAAGGTAAAGGATGATCGTTGCATAGTCGAAGAGGGCTGTTTTTTTGCGCTAATGCTATGCCCTGGCACATGCCCATGAGCAATACTGCCGCCTAATAAGTCGAGAAGTAATTGGAAAGAGAAGCCGATAAGGAGCCAAAGGCCTAGGTTGATGCCTTGTGTATTGTGCTGAAATAGCTCTGGTAGCATGTGGACGAGGGTGATTGCAAAAAGATAACTGCCGCCAAAGGCTAGTATGTAGTCCAGTAGAGGGACATATGTTTTGGGTAGGGCGAAAATGAGCAGCCCGCTGATTAGGGTGGTGCAAAAGAGTAGGCTAAGTTGTACGTACATGGTAATGTTGTGTTTTGATGTTGGTTGCTGATATTAAAAGAAATGCCGTAGAAACTGGGGTACTTTTGTGATAAAAATGTAGATGTCTTGCAGAGGGTGAGGGATTCGAACCCTCGGTACCTTGCGGCACAACGGTTTTCAAGACCGGCACGTTAAACCACTCCGTCAACCCTCTTTTTATTGTGTAATCTTGTTTATATCCTAACTAAAAAACTTACTTAAGACGCTAAAAGGCAGTTGTGCATTAGCTACAGGCAGAATCGCTGTTACAGTTAGCGCTAGTCTTACAACAGCTTTCTCCAAAGAAAAAAGCAGCCTCTCTCGCAGAGGCGAGATCACTATCTGACCCGTGTACTGCATTATAGTTGATATCTATCCCATATTCTGCACGTAAGGACCCTTTGGTGGCTTCTGCTGGGTTGGGGCTATCCCCTAGCAGTTTTCTGAAATCTGCTACAGCATTTGCTTTTTCCAGTTGCATCACCACTATAGGTCCAGAGGCTATATACGTACAAAGCTCTTGAAAAAAAGGCTTTTGTGTGTGTTCCTTATAAAAAAAAGCTGCTTCTGAGCATGTGAGCTGTAGCTTGACCATCTTCTTGATCACAAATCCTTCGTTTTCTATACGTTTAATAATATCGCCTGTATACTTATTTTCACAGGCTTTAGGTTTAATAATGGTTAATGTTTTTGTTCCTTTCATATTGTTCTGAACTTTTGAATTGCTTTTGGTGGCTTGCGAAGCGTCTTGTTGGTGCAGTGGAGCTGCGCAGTAAATTTTTACAGAAGCGTATAATAGCTATAGCTTTGTTCCTTTTAGCGTGCAAAGATAAGGTTTTTTTTGTAGAATGAAAACAAACCTGTTATAATTGCCGATGGCGTTATGGGATCATGCGTTTTAAGGTGCAATCGGAAGTAGAGTTACCTAAACAAGGCCTCCTCTGTGCCTTATGAAGCGTTCCGATATCAGCGTGGCACCAAAGCCATTATGCGTGTTGATGGGCGTAAATAGGCGTAATCAACTGGCTGGTGCCAAAAGATTGGGTGTCAAAGGTTGGGCCCAGTAGAGGCTGGTTTAGGTGAAGACTAAGGGTATGACAGATGAAAAAGTTTAATCAACTTTCAGCAGGTTGAGGAAAAGAGAGGAGGGGAGGGCGACTTTTCCGATTTGCTTCATCCTTTTTTTCCCTTTTTTCTGTGCGCTGAGTTGTTTTTTCTTACGGCTGATATCGCCGCCATATAGGCCTTCGATGACATTTTTCCGTAGGGCTTTCAGGGTGGTACGTGCGATGATTTTTTGCCCGATAGCTGCTTGTATAGGTATTTCAAAGAGGTGTTTGGGGATAAGTTCTTGGGCTTTTTCGCACATTCTTTTACCGATATAATAGGCGCTATTGCGGTGGACGATGGTGGCGAGGGCATCTACTTTTTCGCCATGGATAAGGATGTCGAGCTTGACAAGATCCCCTGGGGCAAAGCCAGCAGCTTGGTATTCGAGCGAGGCATAGCCTTGGGAGATGCTTTTAAGCCGATCGAAGAAATCAAATACAATTTCACCTAGGGGTATCTTGTAAATGAGCTCTACGCGGTTTGCAGAGAGGTGTATTTGGTTTTTAAAAAGGCCTCTTTTTTGTATACATAGCTCCATGATGCGCCCAATAAAGTGGGACTGGGTAATGATATTGACTTCTACCATAGGCTCTTCTATGGATTCAATTTGCCCTAGCTCAGGCATTTCGGCGGGGGTATGGACGATGTGAAGATCGCCGCGCTTATCAGTAACACGTAATGATACTGAGGGGCTTGTCATGATGATATCGATATTGCTTTCGCGTGCAAGCCGCTCTTTGACGATCTCCATATGGAGCATCCCTAGGAAACCGCAGCGAAAGCCAAAGCCTAAGGCTTGGGAGGTTTCGGGTTGCCAAACCAGTGCTGCATCGTTTAGTTGTAGCTTTTCAATCGCTTTTCGCAAGTTTTCATATTCATTGTTAGCCACAGGATAGATGCCTGCAAAGACCATAGGCTTCACTTCAGAAAAACCTTCGATGGGTTTTGCGCAGGGGGTATGGGCATGGGTAAGCGTGTCGCCTATTTTTACCTCTTTGGCCTGTTTGATATTGGCAGTAAGGTAGCCTACATCGCCTGCCTGTAGGGTGCTTTTAGGGGTTAATGTTTCGGTGAGGATGCCTATCTCTTCAGTTTGGTATTTTTTTTTTGTTTGGAAAAATTGTATGGGGTCTTTTTGGTGCAAAGTCCCGTTAAAGATGCGAAAATAGACTTTAACTCCACGGAAAGGGTCATAAAGAGCATCAAAAACCATGGCTTGTAAGGGAGCATTGGGATTGCCTGCAGGTGCGGGTATCTTGGTGATAATGGCTTGGAGTATGTCTTCGATCCCAAGGCCTTCTTTGGCACTAGCGTGGATAATATCTTCTTTTTTACAATCTAAAAGCTGGATAATCTCTTCACTAACTTCATCAGGACGGGCATTCGGGAGGTCTACTTTATTGAGTACGGGGATGATGGTAAGGTTTTGGCTGAGTGCTAGGTCTAGGTTGGCAAGCGTCTGTGCCTCTATGCCTTGTGCCGCATCTATGACCATTAGAGCTCCTTCACAGGCAGCTACTGCACGGGAAACTTCATAAGAAAAATCAACGTGGCCAGGGGTGTCTATAAGGTTGAGGGTGTAGGGGTGACCTTGGTAATGGTAGCGCATTTGGATGGCATGGCTCTTAATGGTGATACCGCGCTCCCGCTCTAGGTCCATGTCGTCTAGGAGCTGGGCGCGCATGTTTTTCTTGTCCACTGTTTGGGTAACTTCTAGCAAACGATCTGCTAATGTGCTTTTCCCATGGTCAATATGGGCTATAATACAAAAGTTTCTTATGCGTTCCATCATAGGGGCAAAGATAGGTTTTTTTGTATGTATAATGGCAAGATATACTTCGCTCGGCACGATAAGGGTTAGCTGCATATGCTGTTTTTTACATCTGAAGCAAGCATTTTCAGCTCACTGGTAGTGCAAGTGCTGGTAGTATATTATGCCAAAGGCTTTTTAGTGGTCCTTAGGGCTTGAAAAAATTGCTGTAAACAAGCTTCGCTCTTGTGGGCAAGGATGCCAGAAGTAACTTGGGTACGGGGGTGCAAAAGAGGGTATGGGACGAGTTGGTAGCCTTTTTTGGGATCATGGGCAGCAAAGACTATGCGTGCCAGCTGCAGCCAATGGCTGGCCATGGCGCACATAGGACAGGGCTCTAAGGTAACGTACAGGGTGCAGTCGGTGAGGTATTTGGCTTTTTTTTGCGCGCAAGCGGCTTGAAAAGCGCGCATCTCAGCATGGGCAGTAGCATCCTGCTGGTGCTGAACAAGGTTGTGTGTACGTGCTATAATTTGGTCTTGGGAGACGATGAGTGCGCCGATAGGCACTTCTGCTAAGGCATAGGCGCTTTCTGCTTCTGCTAAGGCGAGCTGCATATAATGGTGGTCTTTTGCTACTTGATCTTCCATAGGTCTAATTCTTTTGGCTTCAAATATAGCTGTAATTATACAAAAAAACCTCACATGCATGGTGAACTATGCGGAGCAGTATCTCCTGAAGCCACCAAAAACGCCATTGTATGTCACGATCAACCCCTTGATCCAGTTTTCAGAATGATTTATAACCCATATTCCGCACCAAAAATATGCGTTTACGGCTCAATATAAAGGTTAGTAAGAATTGCATGATGTTTAAATTGGCCATTTTACAGGAGAATAGGTGTATCAAAGTATAGAGAACGTGTAGAGAAAATTTAAAAATAGCTTATATCTCATATTCCGCACCAAAAATATGCGTTTACGGCTCAATATAAAGGTTAGGAAGAATTGCATGATGTTTAAATTGGCTATTTTACAGGAAAATAGGCGTATCAAAATATGGGAAGTATTTAG
>JBCCVH010000057.1:0-4723 GCA_039195685.1 Bacteroidota bacterium
CGGTAATGCTGAGCAGTGTAGAGCATCTGCTGAAACCACAAAAAACCTTCCCTATCTGTCACCATCAATAGTTGCCTTTGTTAGTTGAATTTGCACTGCCACCTAGAAGCTAGCGTCTTTGGGCAATGATTTTTTTACAGCAATTGCAAGGTTTTGCATAAAAGGTGTAAAAAAGCTTGCAATTTTTGCTCAAAAAAAGTGTCCATTTTATGTTCGAAAACGTTATTTTTAGGCTCTAATCGTGTCTAAATTGAATACTTGAAAGTTAACTAAATATGCTAACCTTCACAATAAATCTGCCTTTCCTTTTTTAATCGCAATATGCTAAGGGGGAGTTTGAAGCGCTGCTAAAGCAGGGGCGTTTGGATGCCAGTATGGGTGAATAACAGGTCTCTTGGGCTATAAAAACCCTAAAGTATAAGCTTCGTTATCGAAATTGGGTGTGGATACTGCGGGGGGATAAGTTACTTTGGTCAAAAAAAGGCCATGGGCTGGTAAAGCGGGTCCTGCTTGGCAACGATCTTTAGCCAGTAGGATTTGCGTAAAATCGGCTAGACGGCATTGGTGTAACCCCACCTGTAAGAGTGTACCTGCGAGACTTCTTACCATACCGTGCAGAAAGCGGTTAGCAGAGATGATAAAGGCATAGCCATAAGAGGTTTTTTCCCACTTAGCTTCTGTAACATTGCAATAGTAGTGTGTGACATTGGCCTTTTTTTTGCAGAAGCTGGTAAAGTTTTGCTCACCTATTAGCAAGGCAGCGGCGGCATTGAGTTGGGAGACATCTAGAGCGGTACGCAAGTGATAGGTGGTATCTAGTGTAAAAGGGTTGCGGTAGGCGCTGATATGGTAGCGGTAGCTGCGACCAATAGCACTATGTCTAGCATGGATATGTGGGGGGACAGGGTGGATGGCACGGATATAAATGGCGCGGGGCAAGACACCATTCAAGTTGCGGCGTAGCTGATGACAATCGATGGCTTCGCCTAAGGGGCTATGTAAATCTACATGGGCTACATTGGCTGTGGCATGTACGCCTTGATCTGTTCGGCTGCTGCCATATATTTTCACCTTTTGGCATACTTGGGCAAGGGCTTTTTCTACATGGTTTTGTACCGTATTGCCATGAGGTTGCTTTTGCCAGCCAGCATAGGGGGTTCCTTTATAGCAAATCCACAAAAAGTATCGGTTTACTTTTTTTGTTAAGGCTTTTTCCATTGGTTATAAGCTCATGAGTCATGCGCCACAGCCCTGTTGCACCAGCTGGCATGGCAACGCTTGATATGGCGCAGGTACGGCATGTTTATGTAGGACTGCATATGCTTTGCACATAAAAATGAAGAGGCTAGTTAACCTCAATATCATCTAAAAAGAGACTAGGCAAATACTGATAACCCCTTTCGTATATCCTAATTTGCCATTAATAATTACATTGATGTGATCCTGGAAGGACTCGAACCTTCAACCTACTGCTTAGAAGGCAGTCGCTCTATCCAGTTGAGCTACAGGACCTAAAAGAGTCGGGATGGCAGGATTTGAACCTACGACTTCCTGCTCCCAAAGCAGGCGCACTACCAGGCTGTGCTACATCCCGAGTGGGGGCGGAGAGAGAGGGATTCGAACCCTCGGTACATGTTTATAACGTACGGCAATTTAGCAAACTGCTGGTTTAAGCCACTCACCCATCTCTCCTGTAAAGGCCCAAATATACACAATAGCATGAATATTTATACCAATACTTCTTAATTTTTTAACGATCCTGCTTGCCACATGTGCCCTGAGATAAAAAAGCGTTTTTAGCAAGGGATTTCCGCTGTAAGTTTACTCTGGTGGGCACATTTTATCCAAATATCAGGCGGTGCTCCCAAGAATATGTAAATTGGCACGAATTACAAAAACCTTAAATAAATAAAGAAATGCAATCTATTGTAAAAAAATTAATAAAAAATGAAGGGGGGTTATGTGTGTCACTTATTTTGCCTACCCACTATAAAAGCTTTGCCGAGAAGAAAAAAGTGCAGATTATCATCAAAGAAGGCGTACATGAAGTGGAAAAGGCGCTCAAAGAGTTGGCAGATAAAAAGATCACTTCCGAACTTACCGAGGTACTGCATCAGCAGATCGCTGGCATCCCACTGGATCATCCGCCTGAAGGAGTTGGTATTTTTCTCACACCTGGATTTGCCCAAGTGCTCTACTTCCCTTTTCCTGTAGTGAAAAAAATGGTGATCAGTGATACCTTTGAAATACAGGATATCCTTTATAATTTTGATAAACTGATGACTTATTATGTGCTCTACTTAAATAAAAACCATACCCAGCTTTTTAAAGGGATCGGCACAGGACTTTATGAAGTCGTGAATAAGCACTTTCCTCATGTGTTTACACAGGAATACCAAGATAGCCGAGGGGAAAACCATGTCTTTCATGCCAACGACCCTTCGCAGGTAGCACAGAAACGATTAGCAGCTTTTTTTCGAGAAGTGCACCACCTTGCAGCGCCTTATGTAAAGGATTATCCTTTGATGTTAATTGGCGTAGACAAGTATATCAGCTATTATAAAAAAGCTGACCACCATAGTACACAGGTTTTCCTAGGGGAGCTGCATGCGAGCTATAATAATGCATCGCGAAAAAAGCTAGAGGAGTTGGTAAAGCCGTATGTCAGTGCTTTCCAACAAAAAGCAGAAGAAGATTTAAAACGCATTATGACCAATCATCTACAGCGCAATATGGGGGTGCGTGGCATAGCAAGTGTATTAAATATCCTCAATAGTGCAGATACTACGATACATCATCTGCATCTAGTAGTGGAGAGAGACTTTGAAGCCAAAGGCTATCATGACCAAGAAACAGGTAAGCTCAGCTTAGAAATGCCTACTACCAATGGTGGAGCGCCTAGACCTATTGGGAATATTGTAGAGCATATTCTCCAAAAGGTCTTGCTCAGGAAGGATGGCAAAGTCAGCATCGTGGACCCTAAGCATTTGCAACAATATGAGGGGATTGTATTGATGTATCGCTCCAATGGCAACACTTTCAGTGGTTAATCCTCAAGTATGCAATTTGGACAATGCTAGTACATAAAAGAGATAATTTTGTTTAAAAAATGGTTTCTTTAGCTTAGATTTAGGACAGTGATGTACATCGTATGGTGGGTTTTTGTGCGTATTTTGCACAAAAAATTGTCATTATTGTACAAAAATCGTTACCCAAAGAGGCTAGCGCCCGAGTGAGGAAAAGATGACAACCACAAAGATTACTAGTAATCGGCAATGCTCTTATAAGGTTTACGATGCCCTCAATATAGTACTGAGCGATGTATATCAAGTAAAAAGCCCTATAGCATCATTTTAGCGGTAATCGCTTGGGCAAGCCTTTCTTTGAGTGCTTGATCTTCTATCAATAGGGCTACTAAAGCTTCTTTACCTTGACTTAGCTGCTTACCTTCATAGGAAAACCAAGCGCCTGCTTGCTTAATAATGCCTGCACTCACCCCAAGCTCTACGATTTCGGTCTCCTGTGAAATGCCTTTACCATAGTAAATGGTGAGCTCTACCTCTTGAAAAGGTGCAGAGAGCTTGTTTTTTACAATCTTGATTTTACTTCTCTGTCCAATATTTTCACCATCTTTATTTCTGATTTTCGCCACCTTGCGGATATCAAGTCGGATAGAGGCATAAAATTTTAATGCATTCCCACCTGAGGTCACTTCTGGGGAACCATACATTACCCCTATTTTATGGCGCAATTGGTTGATAAAAAGACATACCACACCTGTTTTATGAATGATGGCCGTAAGCTTACGCATGGCTTGTGACATCAGTCTGGCTTGCCCACCTACGTTTTGCGTCCCCATATCTCCTTTGATCTCTGCTTCTGGCACCAACGCAGAGACAGAGTCAATGACGACCAAAGCTACACCTTCCGATCTTATACAGGTTTCTGCAACATCTAGGGCTTGCTCACCATAGTCTGGTTGGCAGATCAAGAGATTTTCTACATCTATGCCCAAAGTAGACGCATATTGTTTGTCAAAGGCATGCTCTGTATCGATTAAAAGCGCATTGGCTCCTTTTTGCTGCGCAGAAGCTATGGCATGCATGGCCAAGGTAGTCTTGCCAGAGGATTCTGGGCCATAAATCTCTATAATCCGCCCACAGGGAAAGCCGCCTATGCCTAAGGCTTTATTCAGTTTGATAGAGCTGGTGGAAATGGTAGGCAGGTGTTTTTTCTGCTGATCACCTAGTCGCATGATGATACCTTGTCCGTATTTTTTGGACAAGGTGCTAAAAGCTGTTTGCAAGAGCTGCTCATTATTGTCTAAAGCTGGTTTTTTTATTGCCATAAAATGGTTATTAAAAAATTTATACGATCAGGTATTGCCTGACTTGATTGAAGATAGATAATTTATTTGGGTTTTCCTTACACTTGATGCTAATAGCAAATTATTTAGGACTTATATACTTAGTTAACCCTGAAGTATTAAATTTAGACACGATTAAAGCCTAGAAATAACGTTTTTGAACATAAAATAGACACTTTTTTTGAGCAAAAATTGCAAGCTTTTTTACACCTTTTATGCAAAACCTTGCAATTGCTGTAAAAAAATCATTACGCAAAGATGCTAGCTTCTAAGTGGCAATCAAAATTAAACTAATAAAGGAAACTATTGATTGTGACGGACAAAGAAGGTTTTTTGTGGTTTCAGTAGATGATTCGC
>JBCCVH010000058.1:0-4631 GCA_039195685.1 Bacteroidota bacterium
GAGTATACTTCTTTTGATTGCTTTATTTACTACGATTTTATTCATTATAGATTTTTTTAGATCTGAATTAAACTACTCGTCTTACCTTTTCGCAAGGTCCCCAAATATAGTAGCGCTATTTTACATATCCAAAAATTTTATAAATGTTTATAAAATAGTTTACAAAAAACAAGCACTTTTGTAAAAATAGTTGATAGAAAAAGAGATAAAAGTAGTTCACTGGTAAGCGTAGGTGATACTTTTCGCCTTATGGTTTAGCAGCCTATAACATAGGAGGGTGATATGAGGCATTGGTGATGATAGGCAGGTTAATTTAGTATCTTCTAGCTTAGGCAGCCTATAGTTCTTTTTGCGCCACACTTTCAATGATATCCCCCTCTTGAAAATCGTTAAACTTATCAGTGCTAATACCGCATTCTGTTCCTGCTTTAGCCTCTTTGATCACCTCTTTTGCCCGTTTGAGTTGCTTAATCTCGCCTTCATAAAGGATGTTTTCCCCGCGCAGGATACGTATTTGGGCGTTACGTTTGATGTTGCCCTCTTGTACGACACAGCCAGCAATAGTGCCTACACGTGATATCTCAAATGTCTTGAGGACTAGTGCTTTACCTACCACGATTTGCTGCTTTTCGGGGTGGGTCTTATAGTCAATTATCTCTTGGATATAGTCAGCCACTTCATAGATGACATTAAATAGCTTAGGTTTGACCTTGCCAGCTTTGTTTTGTATGGCTTTTTTGGCTTGGAGATCTAGCTTTACTTGAAACCCGATAATAACTGCATCTGTATTAGCGGCTGCTTCGATATCGGATTCAAGTATAGGGCCTACGGCTTTTGAGCTGATATGCAAAGGTACTTCCGCACTACTCATTTGGGTAATCATATCTACCAGCGCACCTGCACTGCCATCTGTATCTGCTTTGACCATGATATTGAGGGGCGCTATTTCGACTTCTTCTAATTTCTTTTTAAACTGCGCTACGAGGTCTACATGCGTAGCACGCTGGGTTTGGTCTTTGATAATCGCCTGATAGTTGGCAGTGGCTTGGCGCGCTTTTTGCTCGGAAGCCATACAAGAAAAGGTTTGCCCAGCAGGCACAGCGCCATTAAGCCCTAATATTTGTACAGGGGTAGCTGGGCCAGCTGTTTTGACAGGGGTACCTTGAGCGGACAACAAGCTTTTCACTTTACCAAAATAGGGGCCAGCGAGGACAATGTCTCCAACTTTAAGCGTGCCTTCTCGGACAATGACCGTGACAAGATAGCCCCGCCCTTTTTGCAACGTAGCTTCTAAGACGCTACCTGTTGCAGGTTTGTGAGGGTTGGCTTTCAGGGTTAGCATTTCTGCTTCGAGTAGGACTTTTTCTAATAAGGCATCTACGCCTTCGCCAGTGTGGGCGGAGATGGGTTGACATTGGTATTTGCCGCCCCAGTCTTCTACCATAATATTCATTTCGGCCAGTTGCTGCTTTACTTTGTCTACGTCTGCAGCGGGCTTATCTATTTTGTTTAAGGCAAACACCATCGGCGTACCCGCCAGCTTTGCATGGCTAATGGCCTCTTTGGTTTGGGGCATGACACCGTCATCTGCTGCAATGATGATAATGCTAATATCGGTAAGTTTGGTACCTCGCGCACGCATCGCTGTAAAAGCTTTATGGCCTGGGGTGTCTAGGAAAGTGATGTGCTGGCCTGTATCGGTGACGATTTGATAGGCTCCAATATGTTGGGTGATGCCACCTGCTTCTTTTTGGACTATTTTGGTCTTGCGTATATAGTCCAGCAAAGAGGTTTTACCATGGTCTACATGTCCCATAACTACTACAATAGGCGTGCGGGGCCTAAGATTTTCTGTTTCGGCTGTGGCTGATCGCGTGGGGTCGAGTGAGATAATGTTAATCTTTTTGTCTAGCTCTTCAGCGATGAGGGAGATCATATCTGCTTCTAGTCGCTGGTGGGGAGATACAGGCATCCCTAGATCAGTACATACTTGCATTAGTTTGTCAAAAGAGACTTGTAAGAGACCAGCCAGTTGCTTTACCCCTACAGAAGAGGTGATATTGATGACTGCATGTTCAGCGGTGGGATCTGGGATAGTTTTTTTGGTTTTTTCTTTTCTTCGGGGGCGTTTCGAGGAGGAAGATTTTTTATAAGTAGGCTGTGCTTTGGTAAATTTCGGGAAAGAATTTGATGCCTTAGGTGTGGAGGAGGTGAGAAAAGGGGTATGGCTGATCCTTTTTCTAGGCGCTTGAGAGGATACGGGTTTGCTTTCATTTTCATGTACCTTCACTTTTCCGATAAGGTTAAGCCCTGGCAGTGTGGGGAGGCTTAGTGGGCTTTTCTTTGGTGGCGCAGCAGATGGAGCTGGCACACTTTTAGGAGGGACAGCTTTGGGAGGAGTAGCTTTGGGACTAGTGACAGGCGCAGGTTTTACGGGCTGGCTTGGCGTTTTTAGTACGGTCTTTAGGGGCGTGGACTTTACGATAGGCGAGGACACCTTAGGGGGTGTGCTTACTTGGGTAGTGGTAGCAGCAGCAGGTATAGTGGGCTTTTGGGCTGTATCAGCTTTGGTAACGGTAGGGGTGGCAGCTACATCTTTGGGTTTAGCGGCAGGAGGAGCTGGAGATAGTGGCGCTTTTTGAGAGGATGATCTTTTCAATTTGGCCCCTTCTGGGAGTTTGCTGATGAGGAGTTGAAGCTCTTTGGCCGTAAGTTTGGTATTGGGCCTATGCTGCACTACGATACCCTGATTGGCTAAAAAAGCCACAATGGATTCTGTACTTTTGTTCAGCTTTTTAGCTATTTGTATCAATCGCATTATAGGATAGTAGAGGTTTTTTTAGCTTTCAAATTCCTTCGTTAATATGGCATAGATAGTATCAACTAATGTGGCTTCTAAGGCTGTTTTTTCTATGAAAAGGGTTTTGGATGTTTTGAGGACACTTTGTGCTGTAATAAAGCCAGCCTTTTTGATTTGTGCGATTACGTCCGAGGTGATTTCATTGGCAAATTCGTCTAAAAAAACATCTTCATTGGCTTGTAAGCGACTTTGTAAAATGTGCACCTCTTTTTTGAGGATTTTTTTTAGAAAAAATATGTTTTTCATCAGCCAACCAAATTGGTCTGGCTTAGCATATAGGATAACAGTGGTGTCATTCGCTCTGAGGGATAGGGACTGATCCATACCTGTGATGCGCTTGATATATAGGAGCAGGTCATCAGTATAAGGGATCACATCTATGCGCTCTCCATTGAGGTGTGTTTTACTAATACTTTGCACACGTCTCCCTCCTGGGCCTATGCAAGCGCCAGCAGGGTCGATACGATCATCACGGCTTTCGACAATTACTTTTGAGCGAACACCGGGGATACGAACAATATCTTTGATGGTGACCACTTTATCTAGTACTTCGGGCACTTCTAGATGCAGCAATTCTCGTAGAAAGTTGGGGGATGTGCGGGTGAGCAATATTTGGGCCCTATTATTTTGGGTGAGCAGCACTTTGTCTACAAGTGCTTTGATATGATCCCCTTTTCTAAAGCGTTCATTAGGGATTTGTTGGCTCTTATGTAATGTAAGTTCGGTTTTCTCCTCACCGTGGTAGAGGATGGTATACTTATGCGAGATATAGCCTACCTGTGCGGAGATGAGGGTGTTTTCCAGCTGCTTATAACGTTGATACAATTGGTTGGTCTCTAACGCACGTTTTTTACTGATCAATAGCCGCATACCATTGATTACGGCACGCCTGCTAAAAGTGCTAATATCAATCGTTTCAGTGAAATCTTCACCTACCTCAAAGTCTTTTTCGATCTTTAAGGCTTCTGCTAGGCCAATCGTACTTTCATCAGCTGGGTCTTTGTCTTTGTCAGCTACAATAAGTTTCGTCCGCCATATTTGCAAATCCCCTTTTTTTTCATCAATGATCACATCAATATGGTGGTCTGGTCCAAATTTTTTCACAATAAGATTTTCCAGTACTTCTTTTAGCATCAGTATCACCGTGTGCTTATCTATATTTTTTTTTTCGGTAAAGGCGGCAATAGATGAAATAAGTTGCGCGTTATTTGTGGGCATGATCTCAATTTTTTTTTAAATAACTTTATAATAGCCTGCTTTTTGGATGGCTCCTTTTATGCTCATTTGCTTCTCCTGCACAATGCGTTGTCCTCCTCATACGACAGTTAGCATCGAGGACAAATATACTTAATTGCTTCCGAAAAGGAGCATTTTGTGTAAAATAAAATAAAGTAATATGATTTAAAATAAAGCAATATGGTGCAAAATAAAGTGATATGGTATAAAATAAGGTAATATGATGTGATGTAAAATAAAATGATATAGTGTAAAATAAAGTAATAGGATGTAAAACGTTTGTATGTAAAATACATTTACAGCATGGGAGGCCCCCGATCTTCTATACCCATAAATCCCGTAAAATAACCCATATTTTAGGACGCCGTACAAACAAAAATGTGTCTCTAGAGAAAAAAATGCGGACTTTTACCTGTTTCTTCCTCATTTTATTTTTTTAATATCAATCTTTTGATTAAATTGGCCCATCTACTTTTAAGTCGATTTATTCAAAATTAATTTCAATTAATTATAAAATGTATCACATACATAAAGC
>JBCCVH010000059.1:0-4623 GCA_039195685.1 Bacteroidota bacterium
ATAACCTGCTTATAGCTTCTATACTGATCTGAAGCAGAGGCCATCTACTAAATTATTTGCTCATGACATCATTACAAAAGGAAATTGCTGCATTGTTGACATTGGCAAAACTGCTTTTCAAGGCACAGCGGCTTTCGTTTGATTTTAGCATAGAAAGTTTGCAATCCATCGGTAAAATATGCCAAAAAGAGGGTGTGCCCAATAATGATGACAGTAAACAAATATCAGTAGATCGCAAACTGTTGGCCTTAGGTGTCTATTTGGGAGAAATGGTGTGTAAGCACGTTGATGGCAGTGCATGGGATCAAGAGGTAAAAGACATCAAAGATGCCTCTATTACTTTTATGAGTGATAGCAAAATTTGGCCTGTCAAAAAGGTAGTAAATTGCTTTAAAAATGGTTTTGCAGATGGGGATATTTTTACATATACCAGCGAAATTATAGCAGAAGAAAATAGGAAAGTAGCGCTCAATAAAAGAAAAAAAAACACCAAAGCTTGGTGGCAGTTTTGGCAATAGTGCTGCCTTTAGGCAAAGCTAATAGAGGGAGAAAATGTATCTATAGTATAAGGTGATACTTACCTAAGCTTAGTGCCCAAAATTACTAACCATAGCTGCTGAATAAACCCTCTGCCTTCGCATTCTTCGGTCTAGCAAAGCAGTGAGGGTTTTGAGAAATGATTTTTCCGTCCTATTGGTCTCAAAGTGTAAAAATACCCGTACTTGATCAATACTAACCCATATTTCGCACCAAATTTCTCAAAATTTTTAGTTAACTAAAAATAAAAAACAGGCTATACTGCATTATATGAGCTATTTTGAAATTTTCTCTACACGTTCTCTATACTTTGATACGCCTATTTCTCTATAAAATGGCCAATTTAAACATCATGTGAATCTTCATAACCTTTACATTTGACCATAAACGCATATTTTTGGTGCGGAATATGAGAAACAAGTGCTTGTGAGTTGTTGGAGGCAAGGATAAAGGCACGGCGTTGCTATGGGCCCTAAAAAAAGTGATGAGGATATTGTAATGTATCTTGAGGAAGCAGCTAGATAAAATAGCGCACAACCATTTTGGGTTTAGCATAGGAGCGTGCATATGGTGCAAGTGCTATAGTGAAGGGCCTACTCCTTTTAGTAGCGGCTTGGTTACGCAAAAACTACCGTATTCAGCTGGCGTGCAATATCGACTTTCACGCCTTGTAGCACATCCAGTACTTGTAATTGTTGATCTACTGCTTCCGTAGAGGTGACCTCTTGCAGCGCTTGGTAGCCATCTCGCAACATTCTACGCACCACCTTCAACTTGAGTCGTAAAATATTTTTATGGAGCACATCGGCCAATTTTTGACGCTGCTCCTGGGCAGTCAATTGTTTGGACCCATTGTTGCGAAGTAACGTGTCCTGCATAGTTTCTTTGAGCATCAAATCAATGATTACTTTTTTCAATTCCTCTGACTGGTTTTGGATAAAATCTTGCAGTACAAAGCTATTATGCTTCTGCCAATAGCCATAAAAAGTATCATATAGCTTTTTGTATAGCGGGGTAGTAAAGGTAATATCCATCAGCTCGTGATAGAGATAGTCAGCCAAAAAAGTCTTTTCTTGGATCAATTTTCCCGCATGTGCCAGCAATAAGTGTAATATGGTTTCCTCTTCCTGTTTTTGGCTTAGATGCACCTCCCGATTGCCCCGCTTCACATTTTGTTTGATCGTTTCCCCTCCTTTTTTTGTCACCCGTATTTCATTGAGGGTTCTTGTGAGGAGTGACTTGTTTATGTCTAGGCGTGTACTACATTTTTGGAGGTATACTTCTCGCTTAATATCATCTGGTATCAGGGCAATACGCTGGATAATATTCCGAATAACAGCTGTCTTAATATGGGGCTCTTGCGTTTTCCCCGCCAATAGTCGATCCACCTTGAGGTCTATAAAATCACAGGCATGGGTTTTTAGATAATCCAAAAAAGCTGCTTCCCCGAGTTGCTTAGCATAGCTAGCTGGATCTTCGCCACTAGGCAAAGGCACAATTTGCACATCAAAACCAGCAGGTAATAAAATATCTATGCTGCGAAAAATGGCTTTAAAGCCTGCTTCATCCCCATCAAAAAGTAAAATCACCCGATCGGCAAACCGCTTCAGGAGGGCAACTTGCCTTGCGGTAAGAGAGGTGCCAGCTGAGGCCACTACTTGCGGTACCCCTATATCATGTAGTGCCAAAAGGTCCGTATATCCTTCTACCAAATAAGCTTCGCCTGCACGCCGAATGGCATTTTTCCCTTGCGCTAGGCCGTAGAGCACCTCACTCTTTTGGTAAATCGTGGTCTCTGGCGAGTTGATATATTTAGCGCCCTGCTGCTCAGAGCCCAGCTGTCGACCGCCAAAGCCTAAAATACGTCCAAGTGTATCATACAAAGGAAACATCAAACGATGGCGAAATCGATCATAAACTTTATCGCCTTTCTCGATCACAAGCCCTGCGGTGACTAATATATCTTTGCTATACCCTTTTTCAAGCGCAAAATGGTAAAAACCTCGCCAATCCTCTGTGCTATAGCCTAGCTTAAAAGTGGTGATCAGCTCTTTGGTAATGCCGCGGCGCGCAACATAATCTTGGGCAAAGGTTGACTGTGTGAGTTGGGTTTGATAGTAGGAGGCAGCAAACCCCATCAATAGATAAAGGCTTTCTTTTTCTAAAGTGTTAGGATCATTTTTTGTATAGCCTTTATGGACTTCCCATGGGATATTGTACTTATTGGCTAGAAACTCCATGGCTTCCAAATAGCTCATGCCCTGCACTTCTTGCAAAAAAGTAATGGTATCACCTCCTTTGCCACAGCCAAAACATTTATAAAAGCCGCGAGTCGGATGAATGGAAAAGCTGGGGGTGTTTTCATTATGGTCTGGGTATGGACAACAGGCCCAAAGGTTTTGCCCGCCACCTTTTTTCTGTAAAGAAACAAAATCTCGGAGGATATCATCTATTCTGATATTGGCCTTTATTTGATCTATCGTTGCATCGCTGACCCACATAATCTTTTTGTTTGAGAAAGTAGTTGTGGCCCAAACATACATTTTTTTCTGCACCTTTTTAGCGATTAGGAGATAGATTTTTGCAGGGTTTTGTTTTTCATCTTGCTGCGCCTCAGCAGGCGAGATAAGCTAGCCTTTGAACAAAAATAGGGCGCAAATTCGCTTCTTTAGCAGAGCTTCAACTTTCTTTTGGAGTAGTACAATAAAATTATTAACTTTAGCCAACATTATGCTCGAAATAAGCATGAAAACACACCCTAAAAATGTGCATATCCCTATCATATTCACCCTAAGAACCGCTACAAGCAAAACAAGTTCTTGTATGTTGCTTATAGTCACATCGATAATGGGGATATAAATGCTGCCAAAGCTATAAAGGAGCGGCAATATAACGCATACTAAACACTATAACAGAGTTGTCGAAAAGAGCGGTGCGTTTTCGTCTCGATAGTGAACGTGGAGACAAAGTTAGACATACAGGGACCAAGATGCTCTTGTGCGGTGTTGGCGAAGTATCAAAGAAGAGCTGACTAAAGCCATTGGAAGCTCTTATGCTTTAGTAGAGGGGAATTCACTAGTACTGAAATAAAAAATATGGAAGACAAAAAACACATAGCACTTTTTTTTGCAGCTCACAGAGGCGATTCAGATCGTATAAATTGTTTAGCGGAAAAAAGAACTGGTAAATTACTTGTGTGATTTTGTAATTGATGGTAAAGATGAGTTCGTTAAAAAATATAGTGATAAAAAAATACAAGCAAAAAACGTATATAGTTTTCTTACTATGTGCTGCGCTAGCATGTCCCCTGCAAGCTGCTCAACCTATTTTAAAAGACAATACGACAAAGGATGGTAATTATAAAACATTAGTGAGTTTATTTGAGATCAAAGGGATTGGTTTAAAAATTGTAAAATATATCGATTGCAAAGATAAAGATAGGGGAACTGCTTTACACTGGAGTGCTGGACTCGGATATTTAGATTGTGTAAAGTATCTCGTCCAGCAAGGCGCTACTAGAGATAAAGATGGCAACACGGCGCTGCACTTGAGTGCCAAATATGGACATTTAAATATAGTCAAATATCTAATAGAAAACGGCGCTGATATCCATAAAAAAAACAAGTATGGAAACACAGCCTTGCATTTGAGTGCTAAGTATGTGCATTTAAATATAGTCAAATATTTGATAGAAAACAACGCTTTAATCAATCCCAAAAGTGGGTATGGAAACACTGCTTTGTTACGGAGTATCTACAAAAGACACTTAGATTGTGTCAAGTATTTACTGCAACAAGGCGCTTATATATCCATCTAAAGATATAATTAAGGCGTGCAAGAATTAGAAGAACATCTCTCACAAAGTGAAGAGAATCGAATAAACGGCAAGGCTCGAAAAACCATAAAAACTTCTTATGGAGATGTAGAAATAGAGTCAAACAGAGATCGAGATGGTACTTAGTTAACCCTGAAGTATTCAATTAAGACACGATTAGAGCCTAGAAATAACATTTTTGAACATAAAATGGACACTTTTTTTGAGCAAAAATTGCAAGCTTTTTTACACCTTTTATGCAAAACCTTGCA
>JBCCVH010000060.1:0-4603 GCA_039195685.1 Bacteroidota bacterium
TCCGAAGAACTTAAGTCAAGTTCTTTTAATGCGCTCAGCGAAAGTTGAAATTCCAAAATGCCAGCTACTACTTGGCCAACCTGAACAGCAATTTTTAAAAACTTGTCGTGTGGATTATCTATAACCATGAGGCAAATATACTAATTTTTTTTCAAAAAACTGCTTAAAAGCTAACTTTTCACTTCTATATCTCAATCTTCTCAAGTGATGCTATACTAGGGTATGCTGCTACTGCCTTTAGATTTGGCTCAGACGTTACCCTCGCTGCGTTGTGAATGACATTTGTTGTTGTATTTCTTTGTGTTGCCTTCGCTCCCTTTAGAGTGCTCCCTTTCTTAAACTTATCTAAGGCCTAGCTTCTTTTGAAAGCTATGGAGAAGCACAAGTAGATTGGGGCCCCCGCTAATTTATTGGTGGATGTTTAAGTACGAAAGACCGTAGAGCGTATACAATAACTCACTGGTGGGCAGCCAAGGCATCTTGCTATAGAAAAGTTTATGGGTATTACCATTCTTTTCCTCAATCGCTATGCCTATGGATTGCTTTTCCCCGAGCATATTATCTAGCGTGGTCCGCCATGCTTTCATTTGTCTCACGGATATGATGTATTGATAGTGTACCACATGTTCTTCATAAGAATAATCCCAAATAATAAATAGCTTGTCCCGTAGCTCAAATAGTGCCCCTGGTCGCTTATAGGCACGGAAGTAATCGATGACTTTTTTTTGCCAATAGAGCGCACCAATCAACAATATTGGGCAAAGAAAAGGATAAAAAAAAGAGGGCACCAACTCGTCCAAACACCTATCATAGGGGGATAAGATGCCAAAAAAGAGGGAACAAAAAGCATACCCTTGCATAAGCAGTCCCCTAGAAAAAGGAACACGTATCAGATAACACGCTTCATAAGCGGCGTTGTCCCCCATCTTATCATGAAATTGTTTGATCAAATTTGCTGGAAGTTGCATATCGGCGTAGGTTATAAAAAAATTTATACGTGTCCATCACTGGCTATTATCATGCAAAGCTAATGGCTTTTTTAGATATGTGCAAGCTTTCCACCCAGCATACTATCCATGTCCACCTGTATAGATCAGCCTGTACCAAAGCGCATATGTGCTCCATCCACTTTTGCTCGGTTTAGCGTTGTGATGGATGACGGCTCATCATGCACTGCACACTAATATAAAGACAATAGCCAATATACGTGTACGATATTGGTAGCCAGACGCACAATGTTTGGCCACTTGTCTTGCTTTTTGCTAGAGATAGGCTAGCTTGTAGCGAAAAGATCATCCCCTAAGGCATACACAAGAAGCCTTACGAGGATAACAGCGTGCTGTATCCCGTAGCAAGCGTAAGATAAATGAGCATCTTGTCGCTATATTTTTTTATATTTAGCGCCTTCGCGAGGTTGAAAAAATAAAAGCGCATTAGTAGCTCACACTCAAATCAAGGGTGTAGCTATCGGCCAAAAAAGCCCAACCTACACCCTCAACCTTATAAAGGCACCCAATAAAGATGGATATCAAGCAACAAGACACTATAAACGTCATCATCTCTTTGATAAATATTCCCTTGTCTGTCTATGAATGGATCATCTCCTGGTATATTAGCCTAGGGATAAGCCTACTGACCCTCTATAGCGACTACCAAAGAGGTTCATTGCTCTTTTGTGTGACTAGATGTTGCTTTATTATGAACACCTGCTATGGCCTTTACAAATGGACAGTAGGGGGCCGCCAGTCAAAAAACCAACTACAGATTACCAAAATGTCACCTGAGGCTTGGCGAAAAGTACTAGGCTGGGCGGGGATAGGCTGGGGATTGTTTTACCTTTCTGTTATTTGGCTCATCCCTGCGCAATGGCGCACCAAAATCAAAAACCCTGCATTACATACATTGATAGGGACGATGGTATTTACAGGCCAGCAGTTAATCGCCCATAAAAAGCTAGAAGCCCAACTGCTTTGGTTTGTCTACAATATTATCATGATGTACAATAGAGCTGTCATAGAAGGCTCTATCTTATGGCTTAAGCACCTTATCTACTTACCGCTATGCTTTTGGGGATACACGGTTTGGCTGAAAAAGTACAAAAAAGCACAACATAAACAGGATGACTGATCACTGCACTTGCTACCATGCCTTTATTTTTGTGAAGATTACCATATGGCTTATGCTTATACAATAATGCACTTCTATTGCACACTATAACACTTAAACCCCCTTTTGCTGCACAAAAATAGGGCGTAATCGCTCCTGCTTTAGCAGTGCGCCAAGCTTTCTCTTGGAATATTGCGATAAAACTTTTAACTTTAGCCGAAATAATCCTAAGCATAAGCATGAAAATACACCCCCAAGAGGCGCAAAAAGCAAGAAAAATGCTTGTGCGTTGCTTATGGGCATGCCTATAATGGGGAATATGAATGCTGCCAAGGATAGACAACAGCAGCAATACAACGCATACTAAATGCTAAAAGAGCGTTGTCGAAAAGAGCCGCAGGTGCTCTTTTCGACAGTGAAGGTGGAGAAAACATTAGATATACAGGAGCTAGAGCACTTTTGTACAGTG
Organism: Bacteroidota bacterium; assembly: GCA_039195685.1. GTDB lineage: Bacteria > Bacteroidota > Bacteroidia > Cytophagales > Amoebophilaceae > JBCCVH01. Next base: position 2,576 of record JBCCVH010000060.1, read on the forward strand.
TCGGTGAAGCGTCAAACAAAAAAGAGGCTTTAGCCACTGGAAGTCCTTATGCTTTAGCATAAGGAAGCTTCCCCATACCTATACGATGACATCAAAAAGATAATGGCAACTAAGTTAAACAAGACAGCGAAAAAGCAAAAAGCGCACACCCGTAAGGACACCTCCTGTATGGAGATCATAGGAGGTCGTGTCCATAACCTAAAAAATGTCAATCTTCGTTTGCCACATGGCAAGCTGATCGTAGTCACAGGCGTGAGTGGAAGTGGAAAATCTTCCCTGATATTTCACCTGCTCTACGCCGAAGCCCATAGGCGGTATCTCTCTACCTTAGAGTCTACTTTTGTGCAAAATATGGTACATACCCTTGCCAAGCCTGATGTGGACAAAATAAGTGGCTTGCAAGCAGTGGTAGGCATTGGGCAAGAACTTACTAGAAGCAATTCTCCGCGCTCTACTGTAGGGACTTTAACGGATATTTACACTTTTTTGCGTTTGCTTTATGCACGGGTTGCAGATGCGTACTCGCCTACTACAGGCAAAAAAATGGTCTGTCAAACAGAGCGTGAGATACAAGACCATATCCTTAGCCATTTTGAAAATAAAGAGGTTGCCTTTATGGCACCTATTGCCTCAGGACGAAGAGGAGGATATAAAATGCTTTTTGCACAGCTATATAAAAATGGGTTTACCCATGTGATCGTTAATGACGAAGAGGTAAAAATCTATCCTAATATGGAGCTACACCGTTACCACGCCCATGATATTAAATTGATCGTAGCCAGTAACGTACACATTACGAAAGAAAACATCAGTAAAATAGCCAAATATACCCAGGAAACCCTATCATATGGGAAAGGGTGTCTAGCCATTTTAGCCCCAGACGCAAAGCCGCATTATTATTCCCGTTTCTTAATGGATGATGCGATGATGGGTACCGCCTATAGGAAACCTACTGCCAACACCTTTTCTTTTAACTCCCCCTATGGCGCGTGTCCGCGATGCCAAGGGTTAGGGATTGTCAATGAAATAGATCAAGCTAAACTCATTCCCGATCCTCGCCTCAGCATTGCCTATGGCGGCATACCCCTCTTAGGAAGCTATAAGCCTACTAGCGTCTTTAAAAGGATAGAGAGCTTTCTCAATGGTCATGGCTATAACCTTCGCACACCTATTCAAGATATCGAAGCAGATGTGATGTCAGCGCTCCTCTATGGGCGTGACCCCCAAACGCAAAAAAAGGTAAAAATTAACCTCGGGCAGGTATTAGGTAAAAGAAATAAAACGCGGGACTCCCAAGAAGTGCATGCCGTACAAGTCATCACTTGCCCATTATGTGAAGGCAAACGGCTTCATAAAGAGGCATTACACTTTAAAATACATGGGAAAGATATTACAGAGGTGAGTCAGATGAGCTTGGAAGACTTGGCTGTTTGGCTCAAAGAGCTTCCCCACCAGTTCTCTGCACGCCAAGCCAAAATAGCCAGCGAGCTACTGGGCGAGATCAACAAGCGCGTCAAATTACTCTTAGATATGCGGCTACATTACCTTAGTCTCAACAGACCCCTCTATACCCTTTCTGGAGGCGAGATAAGGCGCTCCCGCATTGCTAGCCATATTGGCACCCAAGATGCTCATTTGGTAGGGGTGCTGTACATTCTAGATGAGCCTACGATGAATCTGCACATGCGTGATATTCATAATTTGATTGCTGGACTTAGAAAACTAAAAAATCTAGGCAATAGCATTGTACTGAGCGAACATAACAAAGCCATGATGTTGGCTGCCGACTATCTTGTAGAGCTAGGGCCTGGTGCTGGCCAACATGGTGGAACCATCGTAGCTACAGGCCCTCCAAAAAAATTCTTATCGCAAAAGAGCGTTACTGGCGACTTTTTAAATGAAAAAGAAACCATAGGCACCTTAGCCAAATATCGCAAAAAGAAAGGCAAGTCTATTGTCTTGCGTGGCTGCACAGGCAACAACCTCAAGAACGTAACCTTGACCATTCCCTTAGGTAAGCTTATCGCA
>JBCCVH010000061.1:0-4583 GCA_039195685.1 Bacteroidota bacterium
GTAGTTTATAAGGTTTTGCATAAAAGGGGTAAAAAGCTTGCCATTTAATGCGCAGCATTGTGCTAAACACAAGTAAAGCAAGTATTTAACTCAAAAAAAGTGTTCATTTTATGTGCAAAAATGTTATTTTTAAGCTCTAATCGTGCATAAATTGCATAATTCAGGGTTCACATGAAGAATAAAGTAGGCAGTGAAACCAAATATATGATTTTACCTTATAACCAAACTATTTCGGATTTTGCCTTGCGCACACCTGAGCAGACTACTTTATAAAATGTCTGCCATATCTACATCTTTGGCGTGTTTCTCGATAAGTGCTCTTCTTGGAGGGATACTATCTCCCATGAGGATAGAGAAGAGGCGATCAGCTTCGACGGCAGATTCGATGGTAACTTGCTCTAAGATACGGGTGTCTGGGTTAAGGGTGGTGTCCCATATTTGGTCTTCGTTCATCTCACCTAATCCTTTGTAGCGTTGTACTATGATGTCTCCTCTAGCTTTAAGTGCGTTGAGCTCCTCTTTGGCAGCTTGGACTTGCGCTTCATCCCAGCAATAACGCTCGTGCTCGTGGTGGTTGCCTTTTTTCACGAGATATAATGGGGGCAGGGCAATATAGATATAGCCTTTGTGGATGAGCTCTGGCATATGGCGAAAGAATAGAGTAAGAATAAGTGTACGTATATGGCTCCCATCTACGTCTGCATCGGTCATGATGATGATTTTATGATAACGTAACTTATCTATGTTGGTCACCCTGCCTTCTTCTGTATCTTGGAAATAGACTCCTAGTGCAGTGATAATGTTGGCTATTTCTTGGCTTTCATATATTTTATGCTCTTGGGCTTTTTCTATATTTAAAATTTTACCACGCAGCGGCAATACCGCTTGGATATCCCTTCTGCGGCCTCCTTTGACGGTCCCCGCAGCAGATACTCCTTCTAGCAAGAAGAGCTCACATATGCTCGCATCTTTAGAAGAGCAGTCGGTGAGCTTACCTGGCAATGCGGAAGAGGTGCCTAAGGGACTTTTGCGTTGGATGAGATCGCGGGCTTTTTTGGCTGCTTGACGGGCTCTAGCAGCTAAGATAACCTTGTCCATAATGGTTTTGGCTTGCTTAGGATGCTCTTCTAAATATTCTGAAAGGCATTCTTTGATGCCATTTTCTACCAGTGGGCCGACATTGACATTGGTGAGGCGCGCTTTTTCCTGTCCAGAAAATTGGGGATCGGATAGCTTTACAGAGATCACGATGGTAGCACCTTCTCTAAAGTCATCGCCACTGGGTGTGATCTTGGCTTTTTCAAAAATCTTGCTTTTTTCGCCATAAGCTTTCATCGCACGGGTAAGGCCGCGCTTGAGGCCTGCGAGATGGGTGCCGCCTTCAAAAGTGTTGATACTATTGGCATAGGAGATAATATGCTCACTATGGCCTGTATTATAGCTGAGGGCAATTTCTACTTCAGTTCTTTCTTGGGTTTGGGTGGCTTTGTTTTCTGTCACCATTTGCTTACTCACATGAATAGGGGAAGGGAGCAAAGCATCGCGGTTGATGTCTAGATAACGGATAAAGTCTTTCAGCCCTTCTTCAGAGTAAAAAATATCTGTTTTGGGCAGCCCTTCTTCGTCTGTTGTGCGCATATCGGTTAAGATTAGCTTGAGCTTGGGGTTTAAAAAAGATAATTCCCGCAAACGGGTAGCAATCATCTTATATTGAAAAATCGTGGTGTCAAAAATAGTGGCATCTGGCTTAAAGTGTATGGTGGTACCATGTTTATCTGTGGTGCCTAGATGCTTTAGATCGCTTGTACGGATACCTTTTTTGTAGGTCTGTTGGTAAATTTGGCCATCTTTGTGGGTAGTAGCTGTAAGGTGATCGGATAAAAAGTTGACACAGGAAACTCCTACCCCGTGCAATCCGCCTGTCACATTATAGCTATCCTTGTTAAACTTACCTCCAGCGTGTAAGGTGGTCATCACCACTTCTAGCGCAGAAAGGTTTTCGCCTTTGTGTTTGTCCCAAGGGATACCACGCCCATTGTCTTTGATGGTGATCTCATTATCTATGCCTATAGTAACATTGACTTCTGTACAATAGCCAGCGATAGCTTCGTCTACAGCATTATCTACTACTTCTGAGACTAGGTGGTGAAGGCCTTTGATGCCTACCCCGCCTATATACATGCCTGGGCGCTTTCTAACAGCTTCTCGCCCTTCTAAGACTTGTATGCTACTTGCAGAATAGGTATTTATTTGCTTTTTTTTGGGTGCTTTTTCATCTTTAGATGATGCCATAGTTGATTTCGATTAAAATATTGCTACCTTTAGGTGGTGCAAAATTAGGTTTTTTGGTGCACTTTTGCGATGAAAATATAAAAAATGTTTACACACACACTTTGGTATAAAGGGTATAAGCGAGAGGGTGTTATAGGGATTGTGGTGCTAAAAGTGCTTCAATAGTACAAAGTTTTGTATGTTTGCACTGCTATTGCTAATAATGGGCATTGATTAAGCAACGATGACCAGCTATTCACATTGGCTTGCTAGCAAAATAATATTAATGAGATCAAGCATGGTAAGAGTTCGATTTGCCCCTAGTCCTACTGGAGGGTTGCATATAGGTGGTGTACGTACAGCATACTACAATAAGCTCTTTGCAGAAAAGCATGGAGGTACTTTTATACTGCGTATAGAGGATACGGATCAGAAGCGGTTTGTAGCAGAGAGTGAGGGCTATATTAAAGCTACTTTTGCGTGGCTTGGCATCATGCCAGATGAGGGGCCAGACCACGGGGGAGCTTATGGGCCTTATCGACAGTCGGAACGCAAGGCAATCTATAAGCAATATGTGGAGGAGTTGGTGGCCAAGGGCAAGGCGTATTATGCTTTTGATAGTGTGGCTAGTTTGGAGAAAATGCGTACGTCCCAGCAGGCTTTGGGGGTAAAAGCTCCGAAATATAATGCGGTGACGCGTATGCGCATGGAAAATGCCTTTACCTTATCCAAGGAAGAAGTAGCACGTAGAATAGGGGCTGGGGTGCCTTATGTAGTGCGGCTGCTGGTAGATTATCAGCAGACGGTACGATTTAAAGATGAAGTGCGTGGCTGGGTACAGGTGAGTGGTGCGGAGCTGGACGATAAAGTGCTATTAAAAGAGGATGGGATGCCTACATATCACTTGGCCAATGTGGTAGATGACCATTTGATGGAAATATCTCATGTGATCCGTGGTGAAGAGTGGTTGCCTTCTATGCCGATTCATAGCTTATTATATGACGCTTTTGGCTGGACATCTCCAGTTTTTGCGCATTTGCCACTCTTGTTACGTGCGGATGGTAAGGGTAAGCTGAGTAAGCGGGCGGCAGTGGCTACAGGTATACCTATTTTCCCTTTAAACTGGGATGATCCACAGACAAAAACTCATTTTCAAGGGTTTCGAGAAGCGGGGTACTTGCCTGATGCGTTGCTTAACTTTATTGCGTTGCTGGGCTGGCATCCGCGTGGACATCAAGAACTTTTTTACGAAAAGGGAAGCTTGGCAAAGGCTTTTTCGCTGGATAAGATCAATAAGGCTGGGGTGCAGTTTGATGTGGGCAAAGCGCAGTGGTTTAACCAACAATATCTGAAAAAGCTTTCGCCAGCCACGTTGGCAAAGGATTATCTAGTACCCCGACTGGCTGAAGAGGGGATTACGGTGTCTAACGCTTTTGCAATGCAAGTGTGTGCGCTAGTACAAGAGCGTATTGTCTTTCCGCAGGATTTGTGGGTGCAGCATACTTATTTATTCAGGGCCCCTGCTAGCTATTCCATGGACAAGCTGGCGAAAAAGTGGTCGGCTTTGGTAGCAGAGGTATTGCGAAAGGTGCAAGTAGCACTTAAAGAGGCTGATGTATTTGAGGCTGCACTAATAGGGCCTATGGTAAAAACATTGATCAGGGCACAGGGGGCTAAGTTAGGGGCGATTATACCATTTTTGCGCATGGCAGTAACAGGCACAGATCGTGGACCTGAATTGTTTGCGATCATGGCGTTGCTGGGCAAGAAAGAGGTAATGAACCGATTGGGAAAATTTTTAATGGCTAGTCATGACCGTTGAGTCAACCTGTAGCCATGCGTAGTGTCTTGCTGGTGTAGCAAAGCTGCATGGTATGATGTTGTCAGTTTTTGGTATAATTTTTCATATTTCTGATTAGGCCTCACACAAACATGGATTGGGTCAATAAGCTTGCTAAAGTCAGATTTATTGTCTAAAAATAGAACATGCATAGAATTGGATTATGAGAAAAGAAGTAAAACAGCAGATGGATAAATTGCGGGAGCAAATGCAATGGCTCCCTTCATCTCTAGATGAATCGACTTTTAACAATATTGCTTTGATATTGGCTGCCAAAAATGGATATTTAGTTAACCCTGAAGTATTCAATTAAGACACGATTAGAGCCTATAAATAACGTTTTTGAACATAAAATGGACATTTTTTTGAGCAAAAATTGCAAGCTTTTTTACACCTTTATGCAAAACTTTGCAGTTGATGTAAAAAAATCATTGTCCGAAGAAGCTAGCTTTTGAATGGCAGTGCAAATTCA
>JBCCVH010000062.1:0-4447 GCA_039195685.1 Bacteroidota bacterium
TCTGCCATGACAAAAGATTGTTGGGGTTGATAGGATACCACACCTAAATTAGGGACTAAAGTGGTAAAAGCATAGTGCCCAATTTTAGGTCTTGCTGCAGATAATACTGATAATAGGGTAGATTTGCCTGCATTGGGCAGCCCTACTAGGCCTACATCTGCTAAGAGCTTGAGTTCGAGGAGCAGGGTAAAATGTTCGCCTTGTTCGCCTTGCTGGGCAAACTGAGGTGCTTGGTTGGCAGGCGATTTGAAATGGGTATTCCCAAGTCCGCCGCGACCTCCTTTGGCTACCCTTAACTTTTCGCCATGTTGTGTGATTTCTCCTTTGAAAATGCCTTCTTCTGTTTTCACTACGGTGCCTAGCGGTACGTCTATCACAAGATCTACAGCATTGGCCCCAGTTTGTTGATTGCCTTTGCCAGGGATACCGTGGGGGGCGACCAAATGCTTCCGATAGCGAAAATCTAATAGGGTGGTCAAATGTGAGTTGCCATGTAAGATAATATGGCCTCCACGACCGCCATTGCCGCCGTCTGGGCCTCCTTTGGGGATAAAACGTTCTCTGCGGAAGTGGCGGGATCCTGCACCACCATGGCCTGCACGGACAAAAATTTTCACTTGATCTATAAAATCAACTCCTGCCATTATATTTTTTTTCTGCTAAGTAGGCTTCTATGGTGGTGGTAATACGCTTATTTACTTCTTCTATTGTCCCCTTTCCATTAATGGAGATCGTGGGATAGCTATTTTGATAGTATGCGATGATGGGGGAGGCGTAGCTTTTATACAGGTATAGCCGATGGGCTCTTTGTGTAGCTTGATCATCAGCACGTTGCTCCATTTGGTGCCGCTGGGTAAGGCGCTTATTGAGCTCTGCACTATCTACTTCTAAGACAATGATGAGACTTATTTGGGTTTTTATGGCAGCCAATTGCGCTTCTAAGGCCTTGGCTTGTGCTAAGCTGCGTGGACAGCCATCAAAGAGAAAGCCACGTAGCCTTTGGTTTTTTTGATAAGCAGCCTTAAGTTTTTTGCCTACGACCTCGATGACGACCTTGTTTGGGGCAAGATTTCCTGCTTCAATATAACGCTGCATTTGCAGCCCTAATGGCGTTTTTGCTTTGATGGCTGCACGAAAAAGGTGGCCTGGGGCAATGGTGTCTAGTCTATATTGCTTTTCCAATAGTTGACTTTGTACGCCTTTGCCGACACCTGGTGCGCCTAAAAGTACGATGTTAAGCATGATTTAATTTGTGTAAGGTTTTAAAACGCTGGCTAACTGCTGCCAAGCGCCCAAAGATACAACAGGTGGTAACAAATTTTGCTAGATAAGACCAAGTTTATCCATATTTACGTATCTTTGCCTGCGCTTAGGCTTCGTAGCTCAGTTGGCTAGAGCACCTGACTCTTAATCAGGGTGTCCTGGGTTCGAATCCCAGCGAAGCCACATTAAGCAGGTTTGCGCAGCTGTGTAGGTTGAGATTATAATTTTAGATTATGCAAAAGTTGATAAAAATGGCAGAAGAGGCATGTATGCCAGCAATGGCTTCAGTACCCCAATTTGGTGTAGGAGATATTATTAATGCACATTTAAAAGTTACTGAAAATGACAAAGCGCGTATACAGCAGTACCAAGGTATTGTGGTAGAGATTAAAGGTAGGAAAGATCATATCAGGACAGTAGTGGTACGTAAAATAACGCCTAGTGGGGTAGCTGTAGAGCGTATTATCCCTATACCTTCTCCGAATGTACAGCGTATAGAGGTATTACGAGAGGCTAAAGTACGCAGAGCTAACCTCTCTTATCTGCGTAAACTCAAAGGCACTAAAACTAAAGTCAAGTATAAAATTTCATAAGGCTTGCCATGTAAGGGTGGTGAGTAAAGTGCTATTACAGGTTTAGTTTTCTGCATAAAATACTTTTTAGTGCTTTAGCAACTTAGGCTAGTAGCTTGGGCCTCTTGTAGCATATGCGCTTAACTTGCTTAAAGGATTGCTGCTTATTGGCGCTATGGAGAGATAGCAATAGACTGGAAGCTCTACTAATCTATGCGTGGGCTGGTATCGAGTTGCCTTAAGCTATTTCTTGTTTTTTCTTAATTTTTATGGGAAAACTAAACATATATGTGGGCATCGCACCTAAAAAGTGTTTGCTGATAGGTTATCTCAAATAAATCGCCTACATTGCCCAAGTAGAAGGAGGTAATATAGTTCATATTATGATCAAAAAAATAACAACATTCATTCGTCCTTACATACTCAGCCTATGTAGCCTAAGTATGTTTTTTGCTGTGTCTACAGTACACGCTACTTCTCTTAATGCCAATGAAGGAGAGATATATCATGCTGAGGACGATAATAAGCATATTTTCGAGGGAAAACTTGCTGCTCTTTCCCAGCAAGTGAACGAATGTAGTGCCTTAACAAAAGGGGAACAGGCGCTATTAGAAAAATTACTGCATCAAGCTCCTCACAATAATGCACAGCTCAATAACGATACCACAAACGCTTACGAAGCAGCAGATGTATTTAAAAAAGCGGCAACTTTTGCTGAACAAGGTGGTATTTGGACAACAAAAGGCTTCAGTGCATTAGAAAAAAAATTTGTCTCTTCCCTCACCATAGGGCAACCTACCAAAATAGCACACAATGGATTGGAAGACACCATATTGCTGTCCTACAAAGCAATACAGGAAGAAAATGTAGCGATAGTGGCTCTCCTAAAAAAAATGCAAATAAAAGCAATAGTTGCCCTTTTATCCTCACAGGAGAAAAGGCTATTAGTAACGTTCCTGCAAGATAATTTTATAGACAAAAATAAGCTGCCTTATCAGGCAGTAACTTTGCTACATGCAGTAGAAGATTATATGGGATATGAGTATCACTATGACTTTACTTGTATAGATGAATGTACAGCAACGCTTGGGGCAAGAAGAGAAGCGATTTTGCCTTATCTAGCTGAAGCAAAAGCGTTTTTTACTGGAAAAATAAAGGGAGTACAATATGGTAGTACTAAAGTTGTGAATAGCTTACTACAGCTTATTTGCCTAGCAGGCCGTGCTGATGCAGCTTTACTAACCTTTCTCCATAGCCACCTAGAAGGCTATGATCTACATATCGAGAAAATCAATCGTATAGTAGAGGAAGGGCTGCATACAGCAGAAAAAGAGCTTGCGCAAAAGGAGCAAAAAGTAGCACACACGCAACAAACGTTAGCGCAACTAGGCCAAGAGAAAATAGCAATAGAAAAAAAGATCATACAAACCTTTTTAGCACAAATAGCTACACACAAATATTTGCAAATGAAAATGGCCTATTTTATTGCTTTACTTACCAAATACACTGGACGTGAAGAGGCATTAGAGGAAGCTATTTACAGACTACAGTATGCGTTTAAACCAAAAATTGAGCGTTTACATCAAGCATATGTCACCATGGGAGCACCAGCATCTCCCCTGTTGATTGATAAAGTGGTTAATACTTTGCTGTGCTATTTGGTAGACACCGAAGCAAGTGATAAGAAGGTAAAGGAAATTGAAAGTATACAAGCACTTTATACAGCGCAATTTCGGTTTAATCTGCTTGAGACCATAAACAAAAGTTTAGAAAATAAGCCTGAACTAAAAAACTGGCTCGATAAGCTCAATACATCTGAGCAAGCAATAGCCATAGAGGAGATTATTACCCTAGATATAGCAGAGACATTAATGGAATTAGACACATTTATGCAAAGCAGCGTCATAGCAGTAGAAAAAAAGCAACAGGCAATAAAAGAAATCTTACAAAGTTTACAACATGTGATCATCCTTACATGCGAGGATCGCTTCAATACCATAAGGCAACAGTTCATGAAAAAGCCGATTAATGAGCTTATTCAGCAACTAGGGAAACATATAGGATTGGTTACCATCATCTCATTTATTATGAAAGATAAGGGGCAAAGAATAAAGGAAGGAGAACAAGATATACGCCAAATTTGCAGCCAAAAAGTCAACCATATGAAAGAATACTTGTATTCCTTCGTTAGTAGCCAAGATCAGCAAGCAGGAATCAAGCAACTGCTACAGCAAATACAAACAAGGCTCTCCCAGCAAATTAGCGAAGTAAACACACAAGCTAATCATAAGCCCATACAGAAATTGCTGCCAGAAAACCAAGCCAGCACTGTTTCAATAGGCGCAAAAGTGTACAGCCAAACAGCTAGTTGTCATAACTTTACCAAGCTAGCCGAGTGGATGAAATGGTGCGAAAAGCTGCAACGCAATATTCAAGCACAAGCGGATAATGTGCTTCCGCTTTTAGGGGTTTTATTACTTATTTTATTAGATTATTATCGACAATTACAGCGCACAAAGCTAAAATATAGCTAAGATACTTTTATCTTATTGTCAGGAAAGATTGTGCTATTAGTCTAAAGAGTTAACCCTGAAGTATAGCTAAAACGTAAA
>JBCCVH010000063.1:0-4073 GCA_039195685.1 Bacteroidota bacterium
ATTTTTTTACAGCAATTGCAAGGTTTTACATAAAAGGTGTAAAAAAGCTTGCAATTTTTGCTCAAAAAAAGTGTCCATTTTATGTTCAAAAACGTTCTTGTGAGGCTCTAATGGTGTCTTAATTGAATACTTCAGGATTAACTAAACAAACAAACTGCTTTGTGCGCTCATACATTTTATACCACTATCTTGCTGGTACCCTTTTTACTTTTACCTAGTGCAAAACATGCTATCTACCCCATATTTCGCCTCAAATTTTTCAAAATTTTTAGTTAATTAAAAAGAAAAAACAGGCTATAAAGCACTCTATGAGCTATTTTGAAACGCTCTATTAATGCTTCCTATACTTTTATACGCATATTGCTATATAGAAATGACCAATGTAAACATCATGTGACTCTTCTTAACCTTTATAGTGCACCATAAACGCATATTTTTGGTGCGGAATAGGGGTAAAAATGTACCGCTAGTATGTCCTTCTCTTTATTTTTAGTAAAGTTTTGCTTGATTAGTTATTTTTTCGTATATTAATAGTAGATGCTATTATTTAATCTATGATAACTATGACGATACTAAATAAACAAACTACTTTTCGCCTTCAGACATTTTACACTATTATCTTGCTTGTGCTCTTTAGCTCTTTTGATATAGGGAAATGCTATGGGGTACAGATGCCCGAAGAGGATGATAGGCCACTTGTAACCACAGAAGATAAGGTAAAAAATGGTTATTCAGTGATGAAGTTAGCCCCTTCTCCTGACACTTCAGAGAAGGCTCCAGGGGAGTGTAATAGCCCTCCTAGCAATAGCCAAAACATGGATAGCCTACAAAGCAATACCGATCACGAACAGTATTATCCACATGATGATACGCCTGAGGGCTATGTGCATGTTGTTGATGGCAATAACGAAAATGTTCAGGAGCTAGGATATCATCACAATGATAACTATTATAATGATGGGAATCCAAATAACTTCCCCAATGGGCAAAACGACAATCCTAGCATAGTCCCTGATAATGCACAAATAAGCGCTTTGGTACAGGCAGCGCCACAATATAAGCTATTTGCATCTATATCGAACTTACTACAAGACAATAATATATCGTCTAGTAATGGTCCGATACCAAACGACCTCCAAAAGGCGCAAACCTATGATGCTATCCCAGCAGATTTGTTGGCACTTTACACCAATGTAGCTAATAAGGGGCCGCAATATCAATTAATAAATCACAACGATGAGCGCATGGCAGCATTTTATATTTTGAGAAATATCTATACAAAAACTCATACCGTTACACATATAGATACGCCAGAGGGTATGACAGAGGAGGAATGTAACGTAAATGATATGGCTATGGCTCATGCAAGCCTAATGATGGCCGATTATGATATCTCTACTTACCATAGTAGAGCAGCTGATCAGGCACCTGATCACAATGCTACCCCTATCATCAACACAGTGGCAGGAGCGCACAATATCATATGGATCAGTATTATCTATAGTATTTTTTATCTAATGCGTTATTTTTTCGAGATTACCCAAAAATCCTATGCTAATTGGGGTAATAGAATTTTCTTCTACTACCGCTTTGCTTACCCAAGTAAACAATACCAGCGCTAGCAGAATTAAATTACGAAAGCACTTCTAATAGTCATAAAAGCCCTATACCATAGTGCCATATCTCTGTCATTATGGCATTTTCCCTATTAATGGCCATAAAATTGCATTGTTGCTATAGCTAAAAAGCAACTACAATGAACGTAAAGCCACAAAAAGGAACCCCACTGAAAAGCAAAGAAAAACCAATCTCGCCGAAAGAAGTTCAAAACACTGCGGACACAGCTAAGCCGTCCCATTTTGGTCATAAAGACTATCTCCGCCTATTAGCAGAGTTTGAAAATTACAAAAGTCGTAGTCACAAAGAGCAACTATATTGGATCAAGCAGGCCAACAAAAAGCTATTGACCACACTTATTCCTATTTTAGATGATTTTGAGCGAGCCTTAGCTAACGCTACCCCAGATGAGAAAGGCCAAAGGCAAGAGGGCATGCAACTTATTTATCAAAAATTTTCTACACTACTCAATACGCAGGGACTGCAAGCCCTAGGCACGGCAGTGGGAGATGATTTTGATCCTACACACCATGAAGCACTGGCTACTATCCCCAATACTGATGAAAAAAAGAAAGGGAAGATTGCCCAAATTGTCAATAAAGGCTATCAGCTCAATCAAGAGATCATACGCTTTGCAAAAGTTATCGTTAACGCATAATGAGTAAAAGAGATTATTATAACGTTTTGGGGATTGAGTGTGATGCCTCCCAGACAGAAATAAAAAAAGCCTTCCGCAAAATGGCCCTCAAGCATCACCCCGACCACAACCAAAGTGATCCTAATGCTGAAGCAAATTTTAAAGAAATTAATGAGGCGTATCATGTGCTTAGCGATCCCAAAAAAAGGAAACTATATGACCAATTTGGCCATGAAGGGGCTGAAAGTCAAGGCGGAAGGCACTCTTTTTATGAGGAAGAAGGCTTTGATATTAATGATATCCTCCGCAATTTTGGTATGAATTTTGGTGAGAAAAAGACTTCTCGCCGAGCGCAAGGGGCTCATATTGCCATTACATTAAAAGTAACGCTAGCTGAAATAGCCCGAGGCATCGACAAAAAAATAAAAATCAAACGCTATACCACTTGCAAAGATTGCCGAGGCAATGGCGCAGAAAATGGTAAGGCTATTGTGACTTGCTCTCAATGTGATGGTACTGGGCATATTAATAATAGCGAGCAAGGCTTTTTTCAAATGATCTTCTCCTCACCCTGCCCTGAGTGCCACGGAGAAGGCAATATCATCAGGAGAAAATGCTCCTCCTGCACAGGAGAAGGACGCATCTATGTAACAGAAGAGGTGCACATCAAGCTCCCTGCTGGTATGAGAGAAGGCATGGAATTTTCCGTGCCTGAAAAAGGCCACGCGCCTAGAAAAGGTAAACGCTTTGGGGACCTACGTGTATCTATCGAAGAAGAGCCTAGTCCAGACTTTGAAAGAAAAGGCAACAACCTCCATTACCACCGCTACATCAGCTTCCCACAAGCTATTTTAGGTACTAAAATAGACATTCCAGGTATTAGTGGGACCATTAAAGTGACTGTTCCGCCCTACACCCAAAGTGAAACCATCTTGCGGCTAAAAGGCAAAGGGCTTCCAGATATAGAAACGCAGGTCAAAGGAGATCAACTTCTACATCTACACATATGGGTACCTGCCCATCTGGATAACGCCACCAAAGCACAGATTGCCCAAATGGCCCAAATGAAAGCTTTTACCCCTCCAGTATAATGACTGATTACTGAGAGGGTTGTAATATATTCTTTTTTGAGCCAAAATTGCAGGTAGCGCTACCTAAGCAATGCCTCATCTACGCCATATGAAGTACTTCTATATTTTAGTGGTGCCACAAAAGGGTACTATACTTTGCCGCCTCTTTGTTTAATGAGTCGCTTATTCATATCCGACAGCCCCACAGCCCCTGAAAAGTCCACATCTTTTAAGATAAGGCCATTCCAGCTACCGATAAATAAGGCAAGTTTGCATTTCTTAGGAAGTATGTGCGTACCTTTGTCTTTACAATTAGGACTTGATGCGTCTTTCTTTTGCTCAGCACGAGTGCCATAATAGGCACTCGATTCATCATTAGACATTACTGAACGATCCCATACCCTCACGGTCTCGTCGAAACTTGCAGAAGCGAGGAAACGGTCATCATGAGACCAGCTCACGCTATTGACAAAACTGTCGTGTCCCTGACAAATTTGCACCTGTCTGCCAGTCTTAGCCTCCCATACGCGCACGGTCTTGTCGGAACTTGCGGAAGCGAGGAAACGGTCATCATGCGACCAGCTCACGCTATAGACATAATGGTCGTGTCCCTGACAAATTTGCACCTGCTCGCCAGTCTTAGGGTCCCATACGCGCACGGTCTTGTCGGAACTTGCGGAAGCGAGGAAACGGTCATCATGAGACCAGCTTACGCTATATACCCAATGAGTATGTCCCTGACAAATTTG
>JBCCVH010000064.1:0-3959 GCA_039195685.1 Bacteroidota bacterium
CTACACTGCTCAGCATTACCGTATAGTTTGTGTAGTTTACGTTTTAGCTATACTTCAGGTTTAACTAATTAATCAACGTTAATCAAATCCTTGTTAACAGGCCTTAATGCCTAAAATTCTATCCGATCCTTTGTTGATTTTTGAATCGTGGTGAGATGCTAATTCCATATACAGGCCTTTGTGCCTAGGTTAAGGTCAGCTTGTCTCACCGCGGTTCAAAAGTATTGCTTCTTTTCTATATTTCTGGTATAATTGATTATTTTGTTTCTTAGTTTTTTTACGTACCGCAAATCTAAAGGGCTACTAGGGGTTGGGCCCCTTCGTCTATGTTAACCAATGCCCTAAAAGATCAAGCAATCCCTAGGGCGATCTCTCTGCCTCTAAACGATTAAGCATTGCCATGGATAGTGCGTTCCGCTACCCGCATACGCGCACTCCGTGCCCGATTGTTTTGCGCAATTTCCTCCGCAGTAGGCACGATAACCTTTTTATGCAAAGGCTGTAAAGGTCGAACTAGCCGCCCATAAAAGTCCTGCACCACTTCCCCAGCTACATTGCCTGTCTTAATAAAATTTTTTACAGGCCTATCCTCGCCAGAATGGTAACTAATCACTACCAAACGCCCCCCAGCAGCTAATATGTGTGGGACTTGTGCCAGCATGTCATGCAAGGCATTACACTCATCATTCACTGCGATACGCAATGCCTGAAAAACCTTAGCATAATATTGATATGCCCTGCGTTTGGGCACTAAAGGCGCTATGATCTCCTTTAAATCACCCACTGCTGAAAGAGGCTTTTTTTCACGTGCGGTGACTAAACACTGTGCCAATTTGCGTGCATTCCGTACATCCCCATACCTACTAAAAATGCCTACCAACGCTGGCAAACGATAAGTATTTAAAATCTTGGCTGCGGTCAGCTCTCCCACTTGGGGCATCCGCATATCTAATGGCCCCGAAGCCAGCCGAGCGGCAAAGCCCCGCTCAGGCCTATCTAGCTGATGAGAAGATACACCCAAATCTGCTAAAATACCCGAAACCTGCTTGATCCCATGCGCATGCAAAAAAGCTGTAAAGAAACGAAAGTTACCTTGTACAAAATAAAGCCGCTCATCCTGCACGGCAGCCGCTTTAGCAGCTGAAGCAGGGTCTTGGTCAAAAGCCCACAGTTGTCCCCCCTTAAGTACATTTAAAATCTCTCGACTATGCCCCCCACCGCCAAAAGTCAAATCCACATAAATACCTCCTGCTTGGATATTCAAGGCCGCTACACTCTCCTTTAACAATACTGGTCTATGGAAGTCATACATTTTCTCCGCCATGCTGTACAGGTAATAAGTCTAAATTTTTTGCATAAGCCAACATATAAGCATACGCAGCTTTGTGTTCATTAGGAATATCCCCCCGTAGCACTGCCTCTTTGATGGCCTCCTTAATCTTACCTACCTGCGCACATGGCCGCAAGCCAAAAGTTTGCATAATCATCTGCCCATCAATGGCCAGTTTCATATTTCTAATCTTATCCGAAGCCTCTACCTCAGCGATCTTCTTCGCCAGCTTATCAAAGTTAGCCAAATAGTGCGCTACTTTTCGCTCGTTTTTAGAAGTGATATCTGCCCGACAAAGTACGAGCAAATCCTCCAACTCATTTCCTGCATCATGGATAAAGCGGCGAATAGCCCCAGCGGTTACGTCCTGCTCTACCAGCGGAATATGGCGTAAATGCATCCAAATCAATTTCTTTACATACCGCATCTCTGCCCCCATCGGTAGGCCCAAACGTTTAAAAATACGCGGGACCATCTTAGCCCCCAACTTTTCATGCCCATGAAAAGTAAACCCCAATTTAGGGTCAAAACGTTTTGTCGCTGGCTTAGCGATATCATGTAAAATAGCTGCCCAAATAAGCCATAAATACTTAGGATGTGTCGGCCCATCCAGTATTTTAGCCACATTCTCCACCACCTGCAATGTATGGAGAAAATTATCCTTATGTGACTTTCCATTAATCTTAGATACCCCCTTTAAGTCCATCATCTCTGGCAACACCAACCCGAGCAAGCCCACCTGATCCAATAATGCCAACCCCTTGCTAGGCCTTTTCGTCATTAATATCTTATTCAGCTCTGTAATAATCCGCTCTTTAGACAAAATCTCAACCCTATGTGCCTCCTTTTGTATTGCGGCCACCACTTCAGGCACCAACGCAAAATCTAGCTGTCTAGCAAAACGTACTCCCCTAAACATCCGCAAAGGGTCATCTGAAAAAGTACGCAAAGGTGCCAAAGGTGTGCGGATCACCCCTGCCTGTAAGTCTTTTATCCCCCCACATAAGTCGATCAAAGTACCAAAGCCATCTTTATTTAACTTAATCGCCAATGCATTCACCGTAAAATCGCGGCGTAAAATATCATCCTCTAAACTTCCTGCGACCACCTTAGGCTTACGCGAATCACGCTGGTAAGACTCTTTTCGCGCACTAACAAACTCCACCTGAAAGTCCTGCCATCTCACCATCGCCGTACCAAATTGCTTAAAAATGGTCACTTTAGCATGGTTATGCTGCCTTGCAAACGCCTTGGCCAGTGCAATACTATCCCCCACGCATACAATATCAATATCCTTACAATCCCGATCTAAAAACTGATCACGCACAAATCCCCCCACCGCATAAGTAGGTATCTCTAGCTCATCAGCCAAAATCTGTAGCCCACGAAACAACTTTATCGGGTTTAATAGTCCTTTATAATCTTCCATAAAAATCTCCCGAAAGATACATGCTTTTAGACTGATTTGGCAAAAGAACAAACTTTTATCCCTGATGATGATCGCAATACCTCTTTTACGGCACTAGGGAAAAGGAAGCCCTACCCAAAAAAACATGCAGTGTCACTGCTTTAGTATAATATTGAGCGCTATTGCTGCTTCTGTAGCTGGCGAAGCATAGCATTTACGACTGGCTGGGGAACTTTTATAGATGTAACAAAAAGCTTACTCTCCACCACGGGAACGTTGTTTACGGTAAATAACTCCGAGCAGAACCAGCAAAAAGCCCATTGCCAATATGATCCACCACCAGTTTTTACTAGGCGTATGCTCTGTTGTATTACTAGGCATCTTGTAATAGTAATAGTGTTGTACGATTCTGTTTGTGTAATACTCCGAAGCTGGCCAACATATGAGTATACAAACAAACAATTGAAGGTAGGCTTTCCAATTTCTACGATGGTACCTAGTTTTATCAATAATTGAAGTAAAAAAGTTCTTAAGAACTTTACTGCTATGCTGATTATTTGGTCCTTCTGCCCATAAGTTAGACGAGGAGATACAACATAGTAAACACAAGGCTAGCGTAAGCCTAGTTGAATACGCTTTTTTTCGTAACATAAATGGCATGCTTTAGATGTATAGAGCAGGTATATATATGTGGGATATAGCCACACTACAAGTTGCGCAAATATATGCCATCGTCAATGCCCTTACCAAATATGCCCTCTTTTTACTTTGTATTTGGGGTTTAAAAAAATCATACTTAAAAAAATTTGCGACAGCAAGTGAATTACGAGCGCTCAAGCACTAAAAAAACCCACTTTAACAGTGGGCTGAATGTGGCTATAGCATCAGAAGATTAATGTACGGCTATTTTACGTCCACTTTCTGTCTTAGTTAATTTTTTAGCCACCGTAAGTACCAACACCCCATTTTGATATTGCGCATCTACCTCCATATTATTCGCATCTTTCGGCAAGGGGAAAAAGCGCGTAAAAGCACTATAATTATACTCCCTCCTTTTGTATTTGCGTTGCTTGGTGGTATCTGTATGTGTATGCTTACCTGTAATGGATAATCCTCCGTTTTTTACTTCTATTGTAAAATCTTCCTTCTCCATCCCAGGCACAGCAAGCGAAAATATATACTTATTTTCCTGCTCCTCTACATTCATAGCTGGCACGTTAA
>JBCCVH010000065.1:0-3786 GCA_039195685.1 Bacteroidota bacterium
TTGCAATTTTTGCTCAAAAAAAGTGTCCATTTTATGTTTAAAAACGTTATTTCTAGGCTCTAATCGTGTCTTAGTTGAATACTTCAGGGTTAACTAAACAATACACTAGCAAACATGATCAATCTTCGTGCGGGGTTTCACGATAAAAGACTTTTATATTACGATATTTTAAGGTTTCTTTCATGGTGGCTATTGTAGTGTCCAGTGTACCTATTTGGTCAATGAGGCCAATTTCTTTAGCTCTTTGCCCATCAAAGGCCCTTGCTTCTGTACTACGCGCTATTTGTGCCCATTTTTCTTTGCTAGTGTTCAGACTCTTTGCCCTATAGTGGGCGACATGGTCTATAAAGTCCTCCCCATACCTCTGCAAATAGTCTTTAGATTGTTGTTCGATAAAATGATGATTGTAATACTTATTTACTTTATTCATTTCTGTTCTTACGCCAATTGAGCCTATATAGGCTGTTTCTCTAGCAAAAATCTTATGTGCAGTGCAACCAATTTGATATGCTGCAGAACAGCAATACCCTTCTGTATAGGTAAATATACACTTCCCAGCATTTTCTCTTAATTTTGCTAACTCGCTACTTATGCTCTTAGAAGACGTTGCATAACCTCCTAAGCTGTCTATGACTAGGATAATACCTTTTACTTGCTTAGCTTTTTCTAAAAGCGTTAAAAGAGGCATTATACGCTCTAAAAGTCGCGTGCCTATACAACCTTGAATAAACACCACTTCAATGGCAGGCTGTTGGACTAAGGCCCATTTTTCTTTCAATGTAAGAAAAGGAAAGCCCAGACAGCACTCTTGCACAGGATCGCCTAGCTCCTTTATGATTTTCTTTTGGTTTTGCTTGTAATCATCAACCAATCCCATATTGCAAGCCTTTGTGGTGGTTATACCTTTTAGCAGAACTGCAGGAGAGGAAGGCATGTTGCTGACAAAGACAGCGACTTTCGTAGCACTTGCTACCACATTGTTAAATAAATTCTGATACCAAGACTTTTGTTGTTGGATCGAATATTTTCTTTTCATTATGCACTGTATATATGGGTCTTGATAACACTTTTTGAAATTATCCTCAACATCGTTTTGACAAGAAGTTACTTTGTATTTGCCACATACAAACTCATCACCTTGTTGAACTACATTTAATTGCGCTTTATAATTCAATGGCTGGTTATTGGCATTTCGTAGGGCACATAGCTGAATCAAAACGGCAACATGCATTTTGATTGTACCTTTTTCCCCAATATATATCTTATCAGCCCCAGTAGCGATACAGTAACTTTTAGGCATGAATGTTTCACCAAAAGCGATTACCGTACGTTTTGTCCGTTGCTTATAGGCTTCTATAGCGGCTATTAATGTGAGGCAGGGCCCAATTAGAATATTAATATCTTGTTCGTCTTCATTCTGTATTGTAATGAGCAGCCCCTTATTTTTCTGATCTCTTTCTAGTGCTTTTAACTTATGTACCACTTGGGAGAGCGAATTGTAACCAGCACTACCATAGCCTATCGTATCAGCATTGATGGGCAAAAGGGCATAATAATCATCTTCTTCAGAACGAGATAGGAATAGATTATCGTAGTTTGTTCTACAGCCATAAACATTATTAAAGTACTCAACTATGTTTGGGGTTATTGTGTTATGAGGACTGTTAGGGCTGTCCAACTCATTTTTCCATATCCAGTTATAGTTTTCTATACCATAGCAGACTATGATGGCCATTACTATTGTCACTATTATCATTAGACATCCTTTCTTAAGGTAGCTATCGCCTTGCTTATTATACGCCAAAGCATCCCTTTGATCTTTGTTTGGCAAATAGGTGGTATTGGTGGAGGATGCTTGCCTATTTTCATCTTTGGAGGTTGTATTTGCTGGCTTCTCTGAATTGAAGGAAGGGGGCTGTAGGGGATCAACTTTTTGTTCAGTTGCTGTTTTTTTTTGATTTTCGGGAGACTTATTGTGTAGCAAAGCCCCTATTATGATGAGCAATAGCACCCATGCAGTAGTTATACTTATATAAAGTAATATGTTTTTTTCTCCTTGCTTCATAAGCAATACTTTTTAGTGGCATCAATTGATATTTTTATGCTACTAATTACAAATTTTTACTACTTACCTATTCCATTGCTTGGTATAGGTATGAAAATCGTATTCGCTGTATCTGTATTCCTCTGTTAGCTTTTTTAAGATAGCTTGCGTAAACTATCTGTTTTTAGAGGGATTGTAGTTACAAAGGTGGACATTGTTATTTTTACCACAAGCTTAGTATAATATTAAGCCAAGTGTACGAAAATATGTTAATCAAAACAAAAGAAAGACGAAAAAGAGCAGCACTTGCATTGATGATATTTCTTATCATATTATTTTTGTCCAAAATAGAGGGCAGCAATTTTAGTTGACTAAGTGAAAAAGCGGTTCAAGAATCTCATAGTAGAAAAATGCAGACAAATTCGCATAAAAATCGGGAATAGATGGAGATAATGCTCGATCATGTACATTTTTTTAAAAGACAAATCCTAAGCTTAGGCCTTGTGATATCTTAGGACAAATAAAAGAATACAGCGTTTATATGCTTAGACAAGCATACTTAAACGCCTTGGACTAGAAGCTATTACATGGAAATATGGGCTGCACATACTATAAAGCAACACACTGACAATCAAAAAAGAAATAAGCTGTCACAAGCGGGCAAAATTCATCCCATTGCTAAAGTAGATGGGCTTTCTTTTGTTATTTCCGTAAGGCTATTGCTGCTAAGTACACTGGCAGCCTCTAACCTGTCTGCTATGCGCTCAATACCTTTTTGTTGTGAGAAGATAGACTTCTTTTGCTTTTATCGTAAATTTCCCTGCTTACAGTGGGAGCACGATATGTTGTCTATTCATCTATGAAACTAAATCAATTTATAGCCCATGCAGGGATTTGCGCCCGAAGGAAAGCGGTGCTGTTGATCAAGGCGCAAAAGGTGCTAGTAAACGGCCAACCTATCCTTAATCCAGCTTATGAAGTGGCCCCTATAGATCGTGTATCTTATCGCGGGCAACTACTGACAGTGAATGAGAAAGTGTATATCTTGCTCAACAAACCGAGGAACACACTTACGACATTATATGATCCACAGCAACGGCGGACAGTACGTGATCTGCTTGGCAGGGCGATCAAAAGCCATATTTACCCTGTGGGACGGCTAGACCGCAATACAACTGGGCTTCTTTTGCTGACCAATGATGGGCTGCTGGCGCATCGGCTAGCACATCCTTCCTATGAAATCCCTAAGGTATATAGTGTACAGTTGGCTAGACCGCTACAAAAGCAAGCGCAAAAGCAGATCAAAAAAAGTGTCTCCCTAGTAGATGGGCCTGCCAAAGTAGATAAGCTTAGCCCACTAGATCAGGCAGGCTATCAATGGCGTATCCAACTCCATAGTGGCAAAAATAGGATTATAAGGCGCATATTTGCAGCACTAGGCTATAAAATCGTACAACTTGATCGTATACAATATGCGCATCTGACCAAAAAAAACCTTGCCTTAGGGGCATGGCGTAAACTTACAACGTGCGAATGCGCGCTGTTTAAGCCCCTTTTAGAAAAAGGGGCACAATGCGCTAGCCATAGCGATGCTTAACGTTTGGGTGGCGATGGATCGCCTTAGGTTGTGCTTGATTTTTTATGCAATGGGACATATAAACCAAGAGACCTAACACTTAGCGGGCCATGTGCAAAGCACTTCAATGTAGCAAAATTTTTCTATATATTGCCCATTGTTTAAA
>JBCCVH010000066.1:0-3725 GCA_039195685.1 Bacteroidota bacterium
AAGAAAAAATTGTAGCTGATACCAGCGCCCTTCTCCTCATTAGCCAAAGAGCAGCAGGCTCACTCAGAGACGCTCTGTCTATGTTTGACCTGATCGTCACCTTTTCTGGAGATCATACACTCACCTATGAAGCTGCGCTGCGCCACCTCAATCTCTTAGACGAAAAAGTATATATAGCGATCACTGATGCCCTGTATGCAGGTCACATAGGCGATGCACTCCTACAATATGATACCATTATCCGACAAGGCTTTGATGGCTACCAATTTGTAGGCGACTTAGGCAAACATCTGCGCAATCTGCTTGTAGCCAAAAACCTGAAAACCACCTCTCTTTTAGAAGTCAATCCAGCAGTAGCAGCACTTTATACAGCTAAAGCGGAAGAGATAAGTACCTCCTTTATTTTTGAAGCCCTGTCTTTGGCCCAAACTTGCCAGCTACATTATAAAGCTAGCCCACACCAACGTCTACATGTAGAAATGCTCCTCATTGATATTGGACAACTCCAAGAAAAAGCCGCTACCTCACAACCTAAAATGGTGCCCGTTGAGACTGCTCACGCTCCTGCACCCACGTTTAAGGTAGCCAGTAAATCCACACCTACACATGTACAAGTAGAAGTAGACGACAAAGCTAAGAAAAAAAAGGGCATCGTTTATCCTTCTTTGCAAGCTGTGGGCGGAAAAAAGCTGCTGGTAGCAGAACCTGAACCAACACTTCGCACACTACCCCCAAAAAAACCAGCATCTACCACGCGTATCCCTAGCATCAGCGAAGCACAAGCACGTGCAGTAGCAAACAGGGCATCCGAAGGAGAAAAAGCACAAGCAACAGACCATACAGCTGCACCTGCCCTGCTACTCAATACACAAAATGTAACGAAAATATGTCACGCCTATGCACACACCATGAAAAAACAACACGCTTTCTTTCCCGTAGAAACACTGCAACACCCTATTAGTTTGGCAGGGAAACAAATCACACTTGCTTGCTACAAGCCCTTACCTGATTCGTTTCAAAAAGCCATAACAGCCCATTTACAGGCAAAATTCCAAGATAACGAGATTGTAGTGCAAGGCCAAGTGCGCCATGCACCGACTGCACCACCCAAAAGCTATACCGATCTAGAAAAGTTTAGCAGCTTGTGTGGGCAACATCCTAATGTAGCCTATCTGAAAAAAACCCTTAGCCTAGTAGTGAGCTAAGCTTTATTGTAATGACATTACTAGAAAATTATACTTTGATTGCTCATTATTTCCCTGCTTTAAATATGGCGCAAACTACCCAATTTAAGGCATTGGAGGACTGCTATACGTATTGGAATGCAAGGATCAACCTGATCTCTAGAAAGGATTTCCCACATCTTTACCTGCGGCATGTATTGCATAGCTTAAGTATTGCCAAACTTATCTCATTTAAGGCTAACAGTACTATATTGGATGTGGGCACTGGAGGAGGCTTCCCTGGTATTCCTTTAGCTATTTTCTTTCCTGATACGCACTTTGTGCTGGTGGATAGTATTGCCAAAAAAATGAGGGCCGTTAAAGATATCGTACAGCAATTAGGGCTTAAGAATGTCACGCCGCTGACGATGCGTGTAGCGCAACTGCCAGATAAATATGATTTTGTGGTGGGGAGGGCCGTTACAGGGCTGCATAGAGTATATGGCTGGGTAGGGGACAAAATAAAACAGAAAAGCCAGCATGCCTTGCCCAATGGTATACTTTACTTGCAAGGGGGGCCTGTAGCGGTCCCGCTAGAACAACTGGGGCTTGCATGTGATGTGTACCCTATTCGTACGTTTTTTCAAGCACCTTTTTTCCAAACCAAAAATATTGCACACTTGTATGATGGCCGCTAATGGCCGATGGTTGAGGCCTGTATAGCCTACAGGACGCAGGGAGAGGAACTTCCGCACACGAAAACACTAGGAATTCGTAACCAAATGGAGGTGGCGGAGGTAGTGATCCCAATCTTGGATGGGTTTCTGCGCACTGTGGGTTTGCATAGCAGCACGGGCAACAGCTGGAGCTACGCTGGTCAACAATCGCTTGTCTAGTGGAGAAGGGGTAAAATAGTCGGGCCCAAACAGGGCATTGTCACCATCCACTGGGGTATGTACAAGGGATGCGATGGCATCTACCGCAGCCAGCTTGATGGTATCATTGAAATGGGTGGCTTGCACATCGAGTAGGCCTCTAAAAATGTAAGGGAATCCTGTCAGATTGTTTACTTGATTGGGGTAGTCGGACCGCCCTGTGCTGATGATGACATCTTCGCGAGTGGCTTTGGCCACCTGATAGTCGATCTCTGGGGTGGGGTTGGCTAGGGCAAATACAATCGGCTTAGGGGCCATTTGCAAGAGGTGGGCTGGCTTGAGGATGTTGCCGACAGATAGGCCAATAAAACAATCAGCATCTTTTAAAGCAGTGGCTAAGTTGGTGTGGGGAAGGGTGGTCGCAAAAAGCCTTTTTTCTAGTGATAGATTGGCTCTATTGTGATGGATGATGCCCTTGCTATCAAACATGATGATATGGGACTTGGGGATGCCCATAGTGTGCAGTAGCTTAGCAGTGGCAATAGCGCCAGCACCTGCACCGTGAATGATGGTACGTAGGGTAGCAAATTGCTTTTTCACAAGTTTTAAAGCGTTTTTGAGTGCGGCAGCGATGACAATAGCCGTACCGTGTTGGTCATCATGGAAGCAGGGGATGGCTAAAGTTTTGGTGAGCGCTTGCTCTATAGCAAAGCAGATGGGGGCCTTGATGTCTTCTAGTAAAATACCACCAAAAGTAGGGGATAGGGCGGTGATCATCTTGATGAGCGCTTGGGGATCTGCTTCGTCTAGCTCAATATCAAAGGCATCTATGCCTGCTAACTTTTTCATAAGGACGGCCTTCCCTTCCATAATAGGCTTAGCAGCAAGTGGGCCTAGGTTGCCGAGGCCGAGTACAGCGCTCCCATTGGTAATAATACCTACTAGATTGCCCTTACTGGTATAAGCATAGACACTTTGCTGATCTTGGGCAATGGCATTGCATACAGCAGCGACACCAGGGGTATAGGCTAGGGAAAGGTCTTGGCTGTTGTCCAGAGGCTTGGTGGGTTGGATGCTGAGCTTTCCTTTGGGATACTGGGCGTGGTAGGCTAGGGCTTCTTTTGCTTTCATACTAATATATTTAACTGGCGCAAATGTAGGCATTTTTATTGGGGATTATATACTTACTGCCACAATAAACGGTGGTATAAAGTACCGAAAATAGTATAAACCCATTAGCTATCATAGGTAACCAAATAGCAAATTTATAAAGGAAATTAACAATCACAACCACACGCTATATATAAGTAGGAGTTTCACTAATCGCTTCTAGGATTAAGCATAAAGGTTTTACCTCAGTATATCCAGCTATGTTTGTATCATAGGCGTAAACAACTCTACATCTTTTGTGGAATATAGTGTGGTTAATTGAAGGTATTTTTAATAACTTTGTGACAGTAGGTATATCACCGATATTCCACACCAAAAATATGCGTTTATGGCTCAATATAAAGGTTAGGAAGCGTGGCATGATGTTTAAATTGACCATTTTACAGAGAAATAGGTGCATCAAAGTATAGAGAACGTGTAGAGAAAATTTCAAATAGAGGTTAGATAATTAAACTGTGTCAAAGAGTACTTATTGGGGCTGATCTTACTTTTTGAGGCTTATGCTAGGTTTTTTTAG
>JBCCVH010000067.1:0-3654 GCA_039195685.1 Bacteroidota bacterium
CTTCTTTACAGCTTATAATAAAAAAATGGGATGAAGATATACTCTCGGAAATCTTAAACTTATCTGTATTTCATTAACGGGGTTAGATCATTTAAACGGGTCTGTTCAATAAACTGTGTCAAAGAGTACTTATTGGGGCTGATCTTACTTTTTGAGGCTTATGCTAGGTTTTTTTAGTAGCTTTGCGGGAATTGATTTAAACGATATGATGTCATCAGAAGATAATGGGCCTTTTCTACACCATAGGATTATAGTAGATATGAAGCAGCTACCTTGTAGGTTGGATAAGTTTCTTGCAGGGCGCTTGAGTTCTTCGCGCACACGGATACAGGTGGGGATTGCATGTGGTAATATCAAGGTGAATCAAAAGCGGGTAAAAGCAAAATATCCTGTCAAGGCTGGGGATATTGTGGAAGTGTTTTTGCCTAACCCTGTAGTAATACCTGATATCACTGCAGAAGATATTGCACTAGATATTGTATATGAAGATGTGCATCTTTTGGTGGTGAATAAGGCGGCAGAGATGGTGGTGCATCCAGGCACAGGGCATTGGCGTGGTACTTTAGTGAATGGTTTGATGTATCACTTTGCGAATCTGCCAGCCCAAAAAGGAAATGAACATCGTCCCGGCTTGCTTCATCGCCTTGATAAGGGGACATCGGGGCTCTTGCTGGTGGCTAAGACAGAAGCAGCACTTAGTGGTTTGGCTAAACAATTTAGTGACCATACGATTGAGCGGGTGTATTGGGCGCTGGTCTGGGGGACACCTAAGAAGAAAGCAGGTACGATTGATATCCCGATCGGCCGTAGCCTTTCGGACCATCGGCTTATGGTGCCTTATTTGGATGGTAAGCGAGGGAAGCGGTCCATTACTCATTATGAGGTGTTACAAAAGCTGGGTCATGTGACATTGGTGGAATGTCGCCTAGATACAGGTCGCACCCACCAAATTCGTGTACATATGCAACATTTAGGGCATCCTCTTTTTGGGGATCCACGCTATGGGGGAGATCGGATATGTAAGGGACAGCAGTTTTCTAAGTATAAAAGCTTTGTAAGGAATTGTTTTCGGCTGTTGCCTTATCAGGCGCTGCATGCACGTACTTTGGGTTTTATCCATCCTATTACAGGCGCACGATGTGCCTTTGAAGTGCCGTTGCCTGCTTCTTTTGCCTCGGTAGTGGGCAAATGGACACAATATGCCAATGCAATACAAGATTAGTGTTTATCCTCTATTTGGCACTAAATTTTTTAGGTACAAAAAAGAAAAAACAGGCTGTAAAGCACCATATGAGCTATTTTGAATTTTTCTCTAAATGTTCGCTATACTTTGATAGGCCTACCCCCTTTTTTCTAGCTTTTTTTTGATATTCTTCAAATAATTTACAATATCCATATGCCCTTCTTGTTCTGCCATAGACAAAGCAGTTTTGCCATGGATATCAAAATTAAGGATATTAGCGCCTTTTTTTACTATATATTCTACAATATCTAGGTGACCTCCATACGCGCTTTCCATCAAAGCAGTCTTTCCTCTGTAATCTTCGGCATCAATATGGGCACCTTTTTCTACCAAAAACTTGACACAATCTAAATGTCCGTAGCGAGCACTCTTATGCAGCGGAACCTTTCCTTTCTTATTTTGACTATACATATCAGCTCTTTCCATCACTAGATACTCTAGACAATCAAGGTGTCCATATTGGGCACTCAAGTGCATAGCGGTATTTCCATCTTCATCTTTAGCATCGAGATCAGCATATTCACCTGCTGCACACTGTAATTCTACCAAATTTCCAACTTTTGCTTCGCAGAATAAGGCAGCTGTGGCGCTCGCTTTATTTTCATATTTTTTGTTTTTTTTATTTTCCATGTTTAAAAAATTTAAGATTTTATTTTCTGTTTATATTTTTCCCCTTTTTTTCTCTATTGACTTATATCGAACTCTTATCTTGTCAAAGGCAATAGGCCAATTTAATTAAACTATTCTAGAATAAGAAACCTCAATAAATTTTTTCTTCTAAGTAGTTCACCTTGAAGTATAGCTAAAACGTAAACTACACCAACTATATGGTGGTGCTAGGCAGTGCGAAACATCTGCTGAAACCATAAAAAACCTTCCCTATCCGTCACAATCAATAGTCTCCTTTGTTAGTTGAATTTTGACTGGCACCTAGAGACTAGTGTTTTTGGGCAATGATTTTTTTACACGGAATATGGGATGACCATCTGTAAATATACAAGTTTTTTTAGTACAGTGGTTATATGACATGCAAGGCTAATATTTAATCTTTTGGGGTAGCTGGCTTGTCAGCTAAAATACCCAAAAAAACCAGCTTTGGGTAGCAAAAGAGCGCAAAAGCACTACCATATAAGGCTCCACCAAAGTGGGCTTCATGTGCTATGTCATCTCTTTGGAGCATGTTTAATTTATTATAGGTATTAAAAAAGAGGTAACATAACAGGCATACGTGCAGTATGCGCATGAGGTTAATTTTTTTTATGTTCCTTGGGCTAGGGATTAATAGGAGGCTGGCAAATCGTACAGCAAACACTGCCCCTGAGGCTCCTAGGATTCGTATATTAGGATCATCTAGATGATACATATAATATCGATGGGCAAAGTAATTGGAAAATATGATGGCACTGACATAGAGGAGGCAAAACTTTATATTGGACATTTTTGTGCGATAACATAAAAAGAGGCCATAAACAAAGAGGGTGGTCATGTTGTTTCTGAGGTGGGTTTTATCTAAATGTAAAAAACCTGAGGTAAAGAGTCGATATAGATCACCTAACACTACGCTATCATAATGATAGATATATCTTATTTGTCTTGCGTTGTCACGATCGGCCCATACCCAAAAGGTAATCAAACAAGTGAAGGTAATGAAGGTGTAGAGGGCGATAAAATTATTTTTTAGCAGTGAAAAATTCGATCTGTGGCTATAATTTTGTGGTTCGTCAATGCTATAAGGACCTACACGCATAGTTTTTCGGTTAATGGTGAAAATAATAGGTAGCGATAAGCGTAGCAGTTACAGGTACTACTGGGTAAGCTTATCTCATTTTATTAACCTTAAGAGGTATTTTTTGCTTTTTTTTAGCAAAAAAGCTTTTGGCAAAGATAATCTATTTAGCAAAAAAGGCCAAACATGATTGTCGATTTGCCAAGCATAATGGGATAATAATGGATATATAGCTGACCGTGAAAAAGGGGCAAGATCGTCATGCACATGCGTAGTGTAAGGTGAAATAAGGTCCCTAAAACAGGCCTAGGCAAATTTGGAAATGAGGATGAGATTGTGTATATTCAAGTACGTACATGACAGAAATGCTAAAATTGTACAGCTATGTAATCGACATGATTGCATAGCCGAGGCACATCTGTCTAGCTGAAGCAGGTGGGTGTATGTTTTGACACAGTTTTTTCTTTTTAATTTTTGAATGATCGCATGTATAAAAGGTCTATTTAGGCCTTTTTTTAGGTAGGAGTATGCGTATAAACATATCTGATTTCGTTGGGATAATGTACAAGGGAGTAAAATGACTTGGATATGTTTGATATATAAAGTGTAGGAAAATAGAATCACCAACAAGCAGCCTAAGCTTTTCTTAGTCTGCTTTCCTACCTAAATTATTCATATTTCATAA
>JBCCVH010000068.1:0-3561 GCA_039195685.1 Bacteroidota bacterium
ATGATACTTCTGCTGTGGCAACTAGCTATTGGTGGTGGAATCCCCACCTAGGAATGAACATAGCTATACTTACTGCTGTAGCTGTAGTGGCAGATATATTGTTATTTATAAAGAAACGAAAGCGATCATCGAAGAATTCTTCAGGTGGAGTTCTATGTTTATATGAGAGGGCAAGCGCTGCTTGGTTACCGCTGGAGGTATCTTCATTCTTTGTAGGTGCAGTTCTATTGTCATATAACACATATACGAGGTTAAACGCTACTTTGCTAGCGTGTGTCCAAAAAGAAGATTTAGATGATGTAAAGTATCTAGTGCAACAAGGTGCTTATATCAATACCAAAAATGAAGATGGAGACACTCCTTTGCTATTTAGTGCCTATAGCGGAAATTTAGATTGTCTCAAGTTTCTCGTGAAGCAAGGTGCGGATATCCATGTCAAAAATAAGTATGGAGAAACTGCTTTGATTTTGAGTGCTCAGGAAGGAAAATTAGCTTGTGTAAAGTATCTAATCCAACAAGGTGCTAATATTCAGGACAAAGATATACATGGACACACTGCTTTTCTATGGAGTGCCCTCGAAGGACGTGTAAATTGTGTAAAATATCTACACCAACAAGGCGCTGATATCAATACCAGTAATAATTATAGCAACACTGCTTTGATATCCAGTGCCTATTACGGGCATTTAACTTGTGTAAAATATCTAGTGCAACAAGGCGCTGATGTTAGATGGAAAGGAGATAGCGACAAAACTGCTTTAGAATGGGCCATGGCTAATAACGAAATCAACCAGCAGGCTAAAGATAAAGTAGTCGAGTATCTCTCTAACCTTGAATATGCTAAGTAAAAAATTTGGTACGGAATATGGGCTATAACAGGCAAACATGCTACGACTCTCCGAATAAGTGACTTCCAGTTCATCCGCTCAAGCTACCAAAGATATGTTGCCGAGGAATCCGTCTTATTCCTAAGGCTTGGATGGCTTTGTATGTGTGATAAAGCCTAAAACAGCGCCAATCTATCAAAAAGTAAATAACTTGCCCTTATCTTAAGAAGAAAAATAGCGCTATCTTATGAGACCAAGTCCCTTCGAAGAAATACAAAAGAGCTTCCCTATCTTACAGCAGGAAAGGAATAAGCCCCCACTTATCTATCTAGATAATGCAGCTACTACCCAAAAGCCCCAAGCAGTATTGGATGCCTTACTCGCGTATTATACGACCAGCAATGCCAATACTAATCGCAGTGCACATCATCTAAGTGATCTAGCTTCTTATCAAGTGGCTACTGTACGCTGCCAAGTGGCCCAGTTTATCAATGCCAATACCTCATCATCTGTAATCTTTACTGCGGGGACTACAGCTTCGCTTAACTTAGTCGCCAACACTTATGGGGCACAGCACCTCAACGCCAACGATGAGATCATCATTTCCAAGATGGCACATCATAGTCTCCTCCTCCCTTGGCAAAAGGTTGCCCAAGAAAAAGGAGCTGTACTCCGCTACATCCCCCTGACAGCTGCGGGGCATCTTGATCAAGCTACTTTTGCCTCTTTACTTAATCCACGTACTAAAATAGTGGCCCTCACCTACGTATCCAATGTCCTTGGTACGATTAATCCACTGAAACAAATGATTGCTGCTGCGCATGCCCATCAGGCCATTGTCGTGGTGGATGCCGCACAAGCTCCCCCGCATCTGCCCATCGATGTACAAGATTTAGATTGTGATTTTTTAGCTTTTTCTGCGCACAAAGCATATGGCCCTACAGGCGTAGGTGTGCTCTATGGGAAAAAACAATTATTAGATGCCTTGCCCCCCTATCAAGTAGGCGGCGGGATGGTACAGCCTGATAATGCCTTCCAATTCGCATATGAGGAGCCTCCTTATCGCTTCGAAGCAGGCACTCTCCCGATTGCAAGTATTGTAGGATTTGGCGCTGCTATTGCTTTTCTAGAAAAAGTTACTTACCCAACCCTACAAGCCCATGAACATGAGCTTCTTACTTATGCGACCCAAGCTCTTACAACCATCCCTCAATTACGTATATGGGGTGCATCTACTCCTAAGGTCGGCATTATTTCTTTTACTATTGAGGCGAAACATCCTTTAGACATTGGTGTGGCTCTTGCAATGAAAGGAATTGCTGTCCGCACAGGCCACCATTGTGCCGCCCCCTTGATGGGACATCTAGGTATTCAAGGCATGGTACGCATCTCTTTTGCCCTTTACAACACGCTAGCAGAAATAGACCAACTTATCGATGTCTTAGCTAACCATCTGTTTTGAAGCTAGCAATAGGTATTCAACAATAAGAAAGGATACAACAATACACATTTAAGCAAAATTGCTATTGCTATAGGTAAAAAGTGGGTTTAGCTCCTCGCAAATTGCAAAAGGGCATCATAGGAATATTGGTCTGCTTCTCTCAAACTTGAGAGATATTTTTTTCTAGCTTCCTGTAATGTAGCCCCCCAACTAAAGACATCACCCCCTAAGCTTTTTATCAAAAGGTCAGCAAAGAGTCGTGAATGTCGGCCATTACCATTCACAAATGGGTGGATCGCTACTAGCCTATGTTTACAGCGAATAGCGATTGTATCTGGAGAAAAAACTTTATGGTCTATCCAATAAATTATATCATCTAAAAGCTGGTAAAGAAAAGAGCGTATTTGTGTTTTCGTAACGCCTATATTTTTGTCTGTTGTTCTAAAATCGCCTGCCCATTCCCACACCTCGCCAAACATTTTTTTGTGTAGGCTTTTCAGGAAATACACACTCAAAATCTTATGACAGTCTAAATTTTTATGGGAAAAAAATTTGATCGCTTTATTGATATTTTGCTGCTCCACAAGGTTAAGCTCTTCATTGGTATTAATCCAAAAAGGAATAAGATTTCCTCTTTCATCTTCATTGATGGGCGTTTGGCCTGTCCCATACTTTATTTCGAGTCCCATAAAATGCTACTGAGATTATTTTTCAAATCATTCTTTAATAAAATTATTTGCGCCTTTAATTCTCTTTCAGATACTTCCTGATTTTCTAAACGCATATTTTGGTGACTTCTTCTGACAATTTCCCTTGCTTTTACTGCAGCTCTCTTTTCTACCACTTGCTCTAAAGATGTACGTGGGACAAAAGCGTATTTCAGGTCCATACCAAACACATTGGCCATTTTTTTCAGCGTTTTCAACCTAACTGTACCTGCTTTTTCTCTTTTTTCCATAGCAGATATAGCTTGCTTTGATATGGCTACTCTTTTGGCTAGTTGTGCCATAGACATATTAAGTAACCTTCTGATGTTGTTGATACACCCGTTGGTCATGAAGGGAATTTTGGCGAGAGATTTAGCGGCTTTATCAAATTGTTTGACTGCATTTATTGATTTATTTTTCAACATATATATTTATTTATGACACGCAAATTTAAACAAATACATTTAAAAAGGCAACCTTGAAAAGACGAAAGTATACTATTTTTATAAAGGAAATATGAAGGGGCCCTTTGTGTTGCATTTGGGGATTTCAATAGTTCTTTTAAGCGCATCACAATACATGAAGG
>JBCCVH010000069.1:0-3524 GCA_039195685.1 Bacteroidota bacterium
ACAAGGAATCCCTAAAATTAGATCAAGAATCAGGCAATGAACCCCAAGAATCGGACAATGAATCCCTAAAATTGGATCAAGAATCAGGCAATGAACCCCAAGCATCGGACAATGAATCCCTAAAATTAGATCAAGAATCAGACAATGAGCCCCTAAAATCGGACGACGTATGGTATCACATCCAAAAACGACTACAAGAAATGCCTGCAGATAGTGATATATATCCATATGAATATCAGTTGCCCCATCTTCCCCTCGATAAAGATGCTAGTCTACAAGCAGTAGAAACCTATTTGAATGAGCTAGAAACTATGCAGCACAGCTATAGGGCTATCTCAAAAATAGAAATGGGTACACCACCACCACCTACATCTACTACACTTGCAACCTGCAAGCAGTCTATAAAGTTGCAAAACCATATCATTCTCCATACACTATCAAATGACCTAGCAAGATGGAAAGACCAAGTTGAGGACTTGAAAAATATGATCCATAACAACTTAAGTACCTCTGAGGAAACAGATTCAACTGCCTATGACAAAATCAAGGCAGCTCTGGATCGACTAGACCCCACTGCTATGGACGAATTCTTAGCAGAGATTAAGAAAAATCTGCAAGCACGAGAGGATGCTGCACTAGACTATGTCTTTGAAAAAAGTGGTTTTGTGTTTAATATAGAAGAAGTGATCACAACACTTGAAAACGCAGTAAAAAATGAGCAAATAGACGGCATCCAATCTGCTTATGATCTGGCATTCAAACATCTCCTGTACATGCATCCCAATAATGATATGTCTCACAATGCGTCCCTCATACCATCTTATGGGAAAATTGACCAACTAATTGCACAGATGTCTGCTGCTTTACAAGTCACACACACACCTAACACAGCGAATGACTCTTCAGCTACTAGCAACAAGCACTTGGCGCGTTTTATAGTGCCCTTAGGTTTGCTGCTAGGTTACCCGTTAAGTAATGCAGCGCTATTAGGCAAGCTGGGCACAAATGCTAATAGCAAGTTCTTAGCATCTTTCACCTCCCCCCTAAACACCGCTGGTAGTAATTTTGCTACTTGGTGTCATAAACAACTAGATAAATCGAAAAAGTGGAAACAACTAGAAGAAGCTATAAAGAATGGAGCCAAAAAATTGACGGCCCCTAAAAAGCGTGCCGCTGTAATAACTGCTAGCGCTTTCATAACCTTAGTAGCTGGATATAAAATTTACAAAAACTACTTTGCTAAAGACAAGAAAGCGGGCACTGCACCTGTTTCTTCAACTTTCCCGCAAAAAAACTGGCTGCTCTTTATACTATGCCTACTGATAGGTACATTGCTCATGGCAAGTATCTTCTATCGCAAGAAAAAGCGTGCATAGCCTGCAAAGCTTAGATCAAGCACGATGTCGGTGGTAACTTAGCTGTGTTATTTGCTGGCCCATAGGTTAATCCCTACAAATAGCCATCCCAAAAGCTACACTCTTCATATTGCGTACTAAGCATATAGGTTGATAGTGCAATATGCAAGCTAAGGACAATCCCCCGATATGTAGATGTGGCGTTTTATAGCACAGGTTGGTAGAAGCTTCAGATTAGCTGTGTTGTGTGGTATAGCTATTTCAAAATTTCGTTAAGGCTATAAAGGTTGTATGCACTCTATTGTACAGAATATGCGTATTTTTTTACTATAGCGAACTTTTTCGTATATTTCTGCACTACAAAAATGTAGCATGATTTACTATAGACACAATAAAAATATGTATTACAAACAATCTTTAATGTCCCCTTCTTATATACTAAAACTAAGCCTATGGCTACTTTTCGGATGTAGCATACTTGGTAATGACCTATACGCTAGCGAAAATAACGAAACCAATAAAGACGAAGCCAATATAGGTGAATATATCAACACCCTGTTTGGTGAAGCTAAGGACTTAAAAGGGAAATACTTAGCTGCCACAAAAATAAAAAAAAACTTCCCAATAGCAGCTAATATAATTGAGAAGATCGACAAAGATAGGCTTTCGGACGAGCAAAAAGAAGCACTTGAATATTTAACCGATAAGAAAAATACTGTGGCAATTCATAATTGGGTATGTAGGCATTACCTAAAATTGAACAATATATGTTATTACATCCAACAACAACTACGAAAAATACTTGAAGATAGTAACATATATCCCTATAGATATCAGTTGAACCATGCTCCCCTCGATAAAGAAGCTAGTCCACAAGCAATAGCAACTTATTTGAATGAGCTAGAAAATGTGCGGCACGGCTATAAGGATATGTCAAAAGTAGAACTATATACAACAACTGCATATACTACACTTGCAACCTGCAAGCAGTATATAACATTGCAAAACCATGTCATTATCCCTACACTATTAAATGACCTAGCAAGATGGAAAAACCAAGTTGAGGGCTTGAAAAAGCTGATCCATGACAACTTAAGTTGCTTTGAGGAAACAGATTCAGCTGCCTATGACAAAATCAAGGCAGCGGCGGATCAACTGAGCCCCGCTGATATGGACAAATGCTTAGCGGAGATTAACAAAAAGCTGCAAGCACAGGAAAATAATGCACTCGACCACATCTTTGAGGATAGTTTTGTGTTTAATATAGAAAAAGCGAGCAAAAAACTTGAAAATGCGGTAAAAAATAAGCAAATAGATGACATCTTATCTGCTTATGATCTGGCACTCAAACATCTCCTCTATACGCATATCAATGGTGATTCTGTAATGCCTCGTCAGCACATTGACCAACTAATTGCACAGATGACCGCTGCTTCCCAAGTTGCATACCCACCTAACACAGCAAATAACTCATTTCCAGCTACCAGCGGCAGGCACTTGGCGCATTTTATAGCGCCCTTAGTCTTGCTAAGTTACCAGTTAAGTAATAAAAATAAATTAAGCAAACTGGGCACAAATGCTAGTAGCAAGTTCTTAGCACTTTCCAAAAAATCTCAAAGCGCCGCTAGTAATTTTGCTGCTTGGTGTAAATCCCTAAGTAAAGGGAAAAAAAGTGCCGCTGTAACTGCTGGCGCTTTAATAACCTTAGGAACTGGCCATAAAATTTACAAAAAGTACTTTGCTAAAGAAAAGAAGGCGAGCACTACACTTCTTGCTCTAACTTTCCCGCAAAAAAACTGGCTGCTCTTTATGCTATGCTTGCTGATAGGCGGATTGCTTATGGTAAGTATCTTCTATCGCAAGAAAACACGCGCATAACCCAGCTTAGATACAGCGCTGTCTTAGGTGGGTAGCTTAGGTGTTTTTAATGGCCCAATAATCTTTCTCACAAATGGCTTTTAAATAGCTATAGGCTTCATATATCCCACCAAAATATGCAGGTTGTAGTCCAATATGAAGAGCTAATCACCCATCAATCCCATATCCCGCCCCAAATTTTTAGTTAACTAAAAATAAAAAACAGGCTATACTGCACCATATGAGCTATTTTGAAATTTCCTCTACACGTTCTCTATACTTTGATACGCTTACTTTTCTGTAAAATGGCCA
>JBCCVH010000070.1:0-3522 GCA_039195685.1 Bacteroidota bacterium
AAAAAATTTTTAAACATTTTTAAGGCACAAAAGAAGCAATTTCATGCTATGGCACACACCCTATAGCCTATTTTAAAATGTGGCTGCACGTGTGCCATACGTTGATCGGTCTATTGCACTGGGGAAAATACGAGGCATATCGCTGTATACACTATAGAGAAGTATAATTGACAATTAAAAAAAGAAATCAGCCGCTACAAGCGAGCAAAGTTCATCCTGTAGCAAAAGCAGACTTATTGGCTTTTGCTATTATCGTAAAACCCCTATAAGCTTCTATATACATCTACAAGCTACAGAGGTGCAGGGGCTCCTAACATGGTATCACGTCCGCTGTTGTTTTTCGGAAAAGCAATGTAGTGACGTATGGCCTCATCGTTGTTTAGCAGCGCACACAAACGTGCCAACCCAAAGGCAATCCCCCCATGCGGTGGCACACCATAGCGAAAGGCGTTTAATAGAAACCCAAACTGGCGCTTTATGGTGTTTTCATCTAAGCCAAGCAACTGAAAGACTTGGTTTTGAAGCTTCCTTTGGTGTATACGTATCGAGCCGCCACCTATTTCAGCGCCATTGATCACCAAATCATACGCTTGGGCACGTACTTTTGCAGGATCAGTAGCCAATAAAGGGATATCTTCATATACAGGAGCAGCGAAAGGATGGTGTATCGCATCATAAGCTTGTCGCTCTTCATCAAAGGCTAGCAGCGGAAAGTCAGTTATCCATAAAGGCGCATAAGGTTGGCTTGGCGCTATCCTTTCTCCTGCAATAATATGGCGTACTAGCGCTGCCATCGCTTCTCGCACATATTCGATCTCTCCACCTAAGAGTAAGAGCATATCCCCAGATGCTAGCATTGCTTTTTTGGCCCATTGTGTGGTGTTGGCATCGGTGTAAAACTTAGCTACAGAAGACTTGTATCCTTCTGGTAAAGCCTTGACATAGATTAAAGGCGTAGTAGCAAGGTAGTTTTCTTTTAGCCAACGCTGCCATTGGTCTAGCTTTTTGCGTGTATAGGTGGCACCGTTGGGCAGTTTGATCCCGATGACCAATGCGGCATTGTCAAAAGGCACAAAACCACTACCTT
The DNA here is from genome assembly GCA_039195685.1 of Bacteroidota bacterium. GTDB lineage: Bacteria > Bacteroidota > Bacteroidia > Cytophagales > Amoebophilaceae > JBCCVH01. Next base: position 1,088 of record JBCCVH010000070.1, read on the forward strand.
TTACCAAATCTGTCAGAGAGATAAAAGGCATATCCCAGCGCAGGTCTGGCTTATCAGTACCATACTTTTCCATCGCTTCTTGATAGGTCATGTGGGGAAAGGGCGGAAGTGAAACCCCTTTGACCGTTTGGAAAATATGCTGAATAAAATCTGTAAAAAGTGGATAAATATCTGCTGGCGTTACGAAAGAGAGCTCACAATCGATTTGGGTAAATTCGGGTTGCCGATCGGCTCGCAGGTCTTCATCCCGAAAACATTTTGCTATTTGATAGTAACGATCCATGCCACTCACCATTAAAAGCTGTTTAAAAAGCTGAGGAGATTGGGGTAGTGCATAGTGCTCTCCGGGATGTAAGCGGGAAGGAACGACAAAGTCACGCGCTCCCTCTGGGGTTGATTTGACCAAGAGCGGCGTTTCTACCTCTATAAACCCATGCCGATCAAAATAGCGATGAATGGCTTGGACTACCTGATGCCTTAGCTGCAAATTTTCTTGTAAAGGTTTTCTACGCAAGTCTAAATAGCGATATTGCATATGTAAGGTCTCTTTGCCAGCCATCTTATCAGCTACAACAAAAGGTGGCGTTTCTGACGAGCTAAGCACATCTATAGTATCAGGGACCACTTCTATCTCACCTGTAGGGATATGTGGATTTTTAGCACTGCGTACAACTACGCTGCCACTCACTCGCAAAACATATTCTCTGCCTAAAGTACGTGCTTGTGCCATAAGCGCGGGAGCGACCATATCTTTAGATAAAATAAGCTGTGTAATGCCATAGCGATCTCGTAGGTCTACCCAAATAAGATGCCCTGTATCTCGCACTTCTTGTACCCACCCACAAAGGATTACGGTGCTTTTTTCGTCCTTGAGCCTCAGCTCGCCACAGTGATGTGTTCTCATATAATTAATTTAACTCAAACCTATTGAAAAGATCAGCCTAATTGGCCGCCATCACCCTATAGTTTATGTTTAGCTATATTTTCAGGTGCACTATTGACTTAAAAGGTACTGTTAAAGGGTTATCTTCTAAAAACCCAGTGTACAGCAATAATACCTTCTCGTGCTTGCAAACTTAGGTTAGGCCTCCTGCAGCAGCTGGTTTATCCATCTCACTGGCCAATGTTGTCCAATGATTGTGCGTCTTTCCTTTTGTACACCTCTTTTTTCCCCTATCTTATTAATACTTTCTAATTTTCCTTTTCCTTTGAGAAATCAAGAATATATACCCTACTTTTGCAGCGCTTCATAGACTGCTAGCTCTTTATCACTCCATCTCAAGCGCTCTAGCTCAGTGAATGCTTTTTTGATGATCTTATCTTTACCCACCAAGAGCGGCAACTCCTTATCGTCAATCTCCTCTGCACGGCAGAGGAAGTAATAAAATTTCTCTTCTAAGGTAAGCGCTTGCACTGACGTAGGACACTGCTGCCTAAATTTCACTAGATCAACAAAGGTAAAGCTAAACTTATTTAGATTGCGTTCATATGTTTTTTTGTCTAAGACCATATATTCATGCTTATAATGTTCTTTTTTAGGGAAAATACTGAAGTCACAAAAAACCAACAAGATGACTCCTTTCAGCTCGTAATCTGCAGGCCCCCGCGCTCGATTGACAAAAGCTTTAGCTATATCATACTGGGCCCTCTCCTTAAAACCATCTGGATGTCCTATCTGCATCTGTATGATGTACTTGCAGCCATCTTTGTCTTGACAAAGCACATCCACGATACTTGGTTTGCTTCCTGCTACTTCTGGCGCTTGTATAGGGCTTAAAAACTCAATCTGCTTAATAGGTTTACGCAGTTGATTTTTTAGCACAGCATTGAGCATGGCGATTAAAATATCGCTGTTTTTTTTAGTCCCAAATATGCGCTTAAAAGCCACATCTTTTTTAGGGTTTAGATATTTTTTTATTAAATTCATATTGCAAAGATATGTAATTTTTTTTTAAATTGCTAAGCACGCTACCAATTAAAGTGTAGACACCACCTACGCACCTTCTATTTCCTTTAGATTTGGCTCAGTTGTAAGCATCATGACCAGCTCTTGTAGCATCTCTCCCTGCGCTTGCTTGCCCTATGTAATCTGCTTTCTCTAAAATAATGCTAGCTATCAGTGCCTATATAGCGCGCTTGCATCATGTACAAGCAATGGTGGCGGCTGTACAAAGAAAATATTGATTAATCAAATTGTGTGATTTGCTTAAAAAAATAAATAGTTAACCCTAAAGTATGCAATTTAGACACGATCAGAAATTAATAAAAACGCTTTTGAACATAAAATAGACACTTTTTTGAGTAGTAACTGCAAGGTTTCTCGTATGAGTGCGGTACGTTATTGTAGTATTCATTTTTGCACTGAGATCGCCCCTAGTTGCTTAATAATAGGGCGAAAAAATCTATTTAAGCCCATATTTCGCACCAAATTTCTA
>JBCCVH010000071.1:0-3265 GCA_039195685.1 Bacteroidota bacterium
CTTTATATTGAACCATAAACGCATATTTTTGGTGCGGAGTATGGGTTTAATTATATAATTTAAACAATTTAAATAAGTTACCTAAAATTATTACAAATTCAGTTAATAAGAATGGTATAGAAAAATAAACTAATGGGAAATACTATAAAGTGTACATTTTATGATATCAAGATACATTTTTGTATTTCTGCGTTAAGTAGGTGCTTGCTATTGATTTCGATAGAAAATTTGAACAGACAAATAAGAAGAGTTACAAAAGCGAAAGTTACTTCTAAATGTGAAAATAACTTATTAAAGTTGGTGTACATGGCTATCAAGGGTTTTGAAGTCAACAATTGGTAAAAACACGCTGTACATAGCGTAAGGTACCCATCAAGCTTTACAGAATTAACTTGCTTCTCTCTATACTTCAGCCAGGAGCACTCGTAAGGTCGGTCATTTACCGCTAAAGCTTTTTCAGCTTGGGTAAGACCTCCTACAGGATGTACGCTGTCTCGTGCAATGTGTATAGTGATATCAGAGATCGCTTCGGCTGGCTTGGTAAGGTCAGACTGCACCAAATTGGTAAGATTACTAGGATCAGGATAATGTACTTGGATATTCACCTTAAGCTTATTGGCGATGGTTTGGAGTTGCTGTGGGCTGCCGCCAGTGCCTTTTTTGATCTTCATACGGTCTATAAAAACTGTTACGAGTAACTTAAATGCATCAGAATGCACGTAAGAGTGGGTGGGATTTTGTAAGCCTCGGTGTAGTTCATTTAGATAATAAGAAAGCGGATTACCAAAAAGTTGCTCTATTCTTGCTTCAACTTTATCTGTTTCTTGCTTTACAGGCAGTAGGTAGCCCATGATGATGCTAGTATAGAAGCATTGCCAATCGATTACAATCAGAGGTTGGGGATATTTTCTTACGGCCTTGTGCGCCTCTATAGCAAAGGACGATGTAGAGGCTTGGTGCTGCTTTAGTTGTTGGCTGGTTTTGGCATTGTACCTGACCAAAAGAGAGTAGAGGTTACTGCCCTGGGGAGCATAATCTAATGGCGTTTTACCAACACTATCTAAGGCGTTGATCTTTATTTTAGAGGGGCTAGTAAGAAGAGTCTCGATAACAGCAATGGGAAACTGCAATTGCACAGCTCTGTGGAGTTGGTTTTGCATGGTAACAGGCTGTATGGGTTGTAAAGACTTAAGAGATGCCTTTCTAGAGAAAATATCACCTACAAGATTGATGGTCATTTGGCGTTGCTGGTCACTGAAGCGTGAGCTATAAAAGGTTTCGATTACCCCAGGAGTGAGGGCGATCTTAGGCCAGCCTTGCCCTTGACAACCTTTTTTATGTGTAGGTAGTTTATCAAAAAGGTGCATGCACATATAACCACATGAAAGGCAGAGGTGTGTATCTTTCGGCAGTATCAACGCTTTTATCTCTAGATAAGGCTTTTGGTTTAAAAGAGAGAGCACTTGCCAAATCACTGGCTCTGCAGGAGCTTTTACAAGGTAGTAATTAAGACTATACGCTTTTTGTTGCGCTAGGCGGCCTTGCAAAAGGCCATTACTGGCAAAGAGGTATTTACAATAGTCTTGGGTAATGGGATCGTGCGTGACTACCGCAAGCAGCTGCGGGAGATGGGCATGGGATTTTGTATGATGCATGACAATCTCAGCTAGCTCTTCTAGTATCTTCTCTACATCTAAATAGGTTTTGTCTTGGATCCGACTAACTTGCTCAGGATAGCTTCGTTGTAGGATATAGTCACAGCTTGCTGGTATATCAGCTAGCTGCTGAGCTGGTGTAGTGGCTTGTATCGTACTAGAGAGGCATAGCATTAGCATAAGATAGCCTAGTATGCCTCTTTTCATCGCTTTTAGTAGATCATTCATTCTAGGTAGGAGTTAAAAATGTTTGCAAGCTGTAAATAAACTAGGGCAAAGTTAATAAATAAAAGTGGCATAAAAAAATAAATTGATACAAAATGGCATAAAGTGCCCATCTTATGACTTCAAGATACATTTTTGTATGTTTGTGGTAGAGAGCTAACCTGAAGTATTTAGTTAATCTTAAAGTATTCAATTAAGACATGATTAGCGCCTAGAAGTAACGTTTTTGAACATAAAATAGATACTTTTTTTATGCATAATTTTGTAATTACTGTAAAAAAATCATTACCTAACAACGCTAGCTTTTAGGTGGCAGTCAAAACTCAACTAGCAAAGGCGACTATTAATTGTGACAGACAGGAAAGGTTTTTTGTAGTTTCAGCAGATGCTTCTTACTGCTCAGCATCACCGTATAGTTTGTGTAGGTTTACGTTTTTAGCTATATTTCAGGGTTAACTAATTATGCAGGGGGCATACGGCATCGCTGGCATAGAAACGCTTCATATCGCGCAGATGATGCACTTCTTACGTAACGCTACCTGCGATTTCAGCTCAAAAATGGATATTACCACTAACCTTATTTGTGATCGAGCATCGCAGGTGCTCATACTCAGGGTAGCGAAGTATCTCCTGCAATTAAATTGAACGTGATGATCGAGGAAAATATAGGCCTAGTACCCCATTATTTACCGACAGTAAGTTGCTTTCAGGCACTTTATCGTGCAGAGGAAATTTATTGGATAGTAGATGGTACTTATGAAAAACAGAGCTATCGCAATAGGGCTTATGTACTGATGGCAGATGGGTTATATCCGCTTATCATTCCTATTCGGCATGTCGGGAGGAAGCAGTTGTACAAGGAGACCAAGATAGACTATTCGGTACCTTGGATGCGCAGACACCTGCGTACAATGGCAACAGCTTATGGGCAATCTCCTTACTATGGCGCTTTGGCAGAGGTGCTAGTACCTATTTTCCAGCAGCAGCCTACTTTTTTATGTGATCTTAATATAGCTTTATTAAATGGGTGTTTTCACTTTTTGCAAATGAAGAAAACGGTTAAGCTTGTGGCAGGGGATAAACTCCTTACGTGCCTAGATACTTTTGACGCTAGAGGGCTTTGGCATCCCAAAAAAGCCTCTCTTTTATCGACACCACTGCCTGACTATCAAAGGCTTTTTCCGTGCAACCATCCTGAAAAATTAAGCATCTTAGACTTATTAGCCATGCAAGGGCCTTATGCACATAACTTGTTAGGGAAATAGTAGAGTCTGTTCAATGAACTGTGTCTGCGGGTTGGTCTTACATTCTCAAGCTTAGTTTTAATCTGTCACCAAATATAATATAAAGTTGGGATAATATCTCTACCTAATGATGCATCGGGC
>JBCCVH010000072.1:0-3142 GCA_039195685.1 Bacteroidota bacterium
GTAAAAAACAAATGAAAATAATATTGAGGTATTATCGAATTAAAAGTATCTCAATTAAAGTAGTGTATAATTCCTTAATAAAGTATACAAAAGAAACCATATAAACTTCCTCTCACTAGGTTTAATCTAAAGTAGTTATCGTTACCTAAAAAAATTTGGTATGGAATCTGCACTACACGAAAGAAACGCCCGCCTATCTAGCCCATTGTGGACTGAATTATTGCGAAAAAGAATTTAATTTACTACATTTGCGCCATAGACTATTCTTCCTTAGCTCAGTTGGTTAGAGCGTCTGACTGTTAATCAGAAGGTCGCTGGTTCGAGCCCAGCAGGAAGAGCCACACAACCAATTCGTGGACAAAAAGCAAGGTTTTTACAATACTTGGGTTATATTTTATTATGATTAATAGGCAACAAGCACCAGACACACCTGCTTTTTTACCACTACAACTTCCCAATGTTACAAAGCTACGATTATGTGGGAAGACACCGCTCACCATCCTACACAACGCTAACCACCCCTTACTTTCTATCCATATTACCTTTTATGCAGGCAACTGGTATGCCACCCAAGCAGGCATAGCCTATCTCACCGCAAAGATGCTTACCAAGGGCACCACCAGCCAGTCAGCCGATATGATTGCCCAAGCCATAGAGCACTATGGCGGCCGCATTAGCATCTCCCATGGTAATGATCTGCTCTATGTTACTTTAAGTGCCCTAGACCAATATATCACCCGACTCTTCCCACTACTCATAGCACTATTGACCGAGTCCAACTTCCCTGTCGCAGCCTTTGATAAGCTAAGCAAGCTCATACATGAAAAGATCAATCAACACCAAGCCAACCCCCAAACCTATGCCAGCCAAAAAATAAGAGAAGCCGTATTTGGCGACAACCACCCTTATGGGGCTATACTAGACCATGAAAAGCTCAAAAAGATTAGCGCAGCTGATCTTCAAACTTTTTTTAATGACAAGTGTTGGCAGCAAGCTGAAGTCTTTTTAAATGGCAATGTAACCCCTTCCATCATCGCCGCTTTAGACAAAGCCTTTAGCGCAGTTACCCCTAAGCCCCTTACACCTACTTACCATCAACTCCAGCCTAAGAAGCGGCAAATCAAACTCACTAGAGCCAATAGTGTCCAATCTGTTATCCATATGGGACACCCCACCATCACCCCAACCCACCCAGACTATATCTCGCTCTATATTACCAATCAGCTCCTCGGCGGCTTTTTTGGGTCCCGCCTTATGCGCAACATCAGAGAAGACAAAGGCTATACCTATGGCATCCATAGCTATATTGATACCATGCAACACCACAGCTTTTGGGGCTTATACACAGCTGTACACGAAGACCATACCCAAGCCACCTATGCAGAGATAGCCAAAGAAATTAATCAACTCAAAGAAAAGCCCATCACTCAAGAAGAATTAAATATCCTCAAAAGCTATCTTACTGGAGAGCTACTAGGAGGTTTTGAAGACTTTTCAGCTAGTGTATCCCGTTTAGAAAACCTCTATATGCATCACCTTGACCTCCATTATTACCACCGCCTATACGAAACAATACAGCACATCACCCCCATCGAGATACAGCAGATAGCCCAAAAATACTTAGGCCCAGCTGACCTCCATCAAGTGACCATAGGAAGGTAAGCCGCTAACATAATGCCTTTATAATTTTACCCATAGTCAATTATCTAATGATAGACCAACTCAACAAGATCAAAGCAAGCTTTGCTGCCCTAGAAAAAGAGCTATCCTCTCCTGAAGCGCTACAAGATCGCAAGCAATATACTGCTTTGCAAAAAAAGTACAAAGACCTCGCCAAAGTAGTCGCACAGATAGTCCGCTATGAAGACAACCAAGTACAACGTGCGAAAAACCGCTCATTGCTAGAAACAGAAAAAGATACAGAGCTCCTTGAACTTGCCAAAGAAGAAAGAGATGAACTCACGAAAGCAGGGGAAGAGATTGAAAAAACGCTTAAAATCATGCTATTGCCCCAAGATCCAAATGATGAAAAAAACATCGTTTTAGAGCTGCGTGCAGGTACAGGCGGAGATGAAGCCGCCCTATGGGTAGGAGACTTATTTAAGATGTACGAGCGTTTTGCCGAACGCAAACATTGGAAAGTAGAGATGGTCTCTTCCATTGTAGGCACGTCAGGAGGTTACAAAGAAATTATCTGCCATATTTCTGGGCAGAAAGTCTATAGCCTATTAAAATACGAGTCTGGCGTACATCGTGTACAGCGTATCCCCTCTACCGAAAGCCAAGGGAGGATACACACCTCTGCAGCAGCTGTAGTCGTCCTTCCAGAGGTAGAGGATATTGAGACCGACCTCAATATGTCAGAAGTAAGAAAAGATTTTTTTTGTTCCTCAGGGCCAGGTGGTCAATCCGTCAACACCACCTACTCCGCTGTCCGGCTTACCCATCTACCTACAGGCATCACCGTCTCCTGCCAAGATGGTAAATCTCAGATCAAAAATATGGAAAAGGCCCAAAAAATATTAGCAATACGTATTTATGAAGAAGCTTTAAAGCAACAGCAGGCCACTGTAGGCGAAAAGCGCAAATCTATGATCGGCAGCGGCGACCGCTCTGCCAAGATACGCACCTATAACTATCCCCGCGCCTTTGTCAATGATCACCGCATCCACTATACCCATCACAACCTCCCCCAGTTCCTTAATGGAGATTTAGATCAGCTTATCAATGCGCTCTCTGTCGCAGATAATGCCGCTAAGCTGGCCCAAGTATAATCCTCCAATAGCAAATTTTTAGTCTCTCCCTGGCACTCGGCAAATGGGTGTGCCCTTGATGTCACTAAAGGTCATCTAGCTGGGAGCGTCAATTTAATTGTGTAAAATTAGAATATTTATACAATGAAATTAAACCAGAAAAGTTATACAAATCATGAAAAAACAATAAAATTGCCAACAGAAAAAATGATTTACACTGCTAAACAACTTATTTAAGCATCAAAATGAGCTGAATGTTGACACATTCACACTTGTAATTTTAGAAGCACTGATGTTGTTGGAAAGAAGCAGCATATTTAAAAAGCGATGAAGGCAAACAGGATTCAGGCAATGGAAGTTACCCAAGAAGCTTTAAATCACTATCTAAA
>JBCCVH010000073.1:0-3136 GCA_039195685.1 Bacteroidota bacterium
CCGCTAATGATATCATACCAACTTAAAACCATCTAAATGTGGGTCCCTTTCCTTTGTACACAAAGAGGAAAGCTTATATATGGGGCTATTTTGGATCTAGCACAGTATGCCTAAACCCTCTCAATGCATAATAATGCCTACAAAAAACCACCCCAGTACAGCAAATATTTCCTAAATCTAATGGCTATTATGGGCAATATACGTAGCTCAAAACCCTACTTGAAATCACCATAAACTAGTGCGCAGCAAAGGACCTATAAGCCTTTGATACACAATTGGCACAAAACCCAATAAAGTGTGCACCTGGAAGGACTCGAACCCTCAACCTTCGGAGCCGAAATCCGATATTCTATCCAGTTGAACTACAGGTGCGTTAACACGGCAAAAATAACGTTGTTGTGCGATATATCCTAAGGTGGTTATGTAATTCTTAGCGCCTAATACATATAGCTCTGCCAATGTCCAGTACATTTGGTATAATACCCATATTCCGCACCAAAAATATGCGTTTATGGTGAAATGGAAAGGTTATGAAGAGGCACATGATGTTTAAATTGGCGATTTTACAGAAAAGTAGACGTATCAAAGTATAGAGAAAGTGTAGAGAAAATTTAAAAATAGCTTATATAGTTTATTATAGCCTATTTTTTAGTTTTAGTTAACTAAAAATTTTGAAAAATTTGGTGAGGAATATGAGATAATATCGACAGTGCTTTCCTGATGTACAAAGTGAGCCTCACCCCTGTTGTTGCTTTTGTGTGTATTGAATATATTGAAAAATTTAGTTTGGCATATGAGCGGCAATAGTGAGTTGGTGTCAGGTGTATGGAAAAAGGGAGAAAATATTGCGCTATCGTGGCTTTATATCCCGTACTCATTCCTTTTGCGGTAGAGGGTGCGTTCTGATATACCTAGCTTTTCGGCGGCTACTTTATGGTTAGGACTGCTATCAAGCGCTTTTTTGATTAACCGTTTTTCATGTTCTTTGAGCGAAAGGTCTGTATGCATAGATGTACGCTCCTGTGGGGAAATCATCAAAGGTGTTTCGATGTGTACTGGCAGTGGTCGTGGGTGCTCTTGCGTAACGGGATTGTTGGCCTGCATCCTTTGGCTCAGGTGGCGGAAAAACTGAGGATAAGCGGCTGCTATATCGCTGGCTTTATCTTGGTGCTGTATCAAAAGCAATACAATCTCACCTAGCTCCTTAAGTTCTCGCTGCATCTCAAAGAGCGTTTTATAGAGTAGTTCACGCTCGGAAAGGAGCTGGTGATTGGTCTTGGAGGTGGTAAGGGCACGTACAGGTGGCTTAGGTAAATATTTTGCCAGCACCTCTTCGGTGATGAGTGGTTTCTGTCGCTCGAGCGTAGCGACCTGCCATACGATATTTTTTAGTTGGCGTACATTCCCTGGAAAGAGATAGCTTTGCAGTAGCTTTTGTGCTGTTGGGGTTAGTTGTAGCAGCGTAGCTTGATGGGTACTGGCAAAGTCGAGGGCAAATTTTTGAAAAAGTAAATAGATATCATCTCCACGCGCCCTCAGTGGGGGGATCGTGATCTGCATCTGGGCGATACGATAGTAAAGGTCTTCGCGGAACTTGTTTTCTGTGATACTTTTTTGCAAGTCCACATTGGTGGCGGCAATGACGCGTACATCAGTCTTTCTTTTTTGCGAAGATCCTACCCGCATATACTCTCTGTTTTCGAGTACACGTAGTAAACGTGGCTGGGTATGTAGTGGCATCTCCCCAATTTCGTCTAGAAAGATGATGCCATGATCAGCTTCTTCAAAATAGCCTTTCCTGCGCTCTAACGCACTGGTAAAAGCCCCTTTTTCATGACCGAAAAGCTCTGAGTCGATGGTGCCTTCGGGAATAGCACCGCAGTTGACGGTGATTAATTTTTCATGGCTTCTAGGGCTTAAATAGTGTATGATCTTTGCAAAGAGCTCTTTCCCACTCCCATTTTCTCCACTGATCAGCACGCCTATATCGGTAGCCGCTACGCGCATAGCTTGCTGGATCGCCTTATTCAGTGCAGGGGAGTTGCCTACAATACCAAATCGTTGCTTGATCTGCTGTAGGTGCTTGCTTTCTTTTTTACTGTAAACCATCAGGCAAATTTAGGAAAAAAAAGGAAAAAATCCATAGATTGGTTGGGGATTTCGCTGTTCGTGCTCATCAGCTGTTATAGAAGGGCGTACCAGCCTTAGGGGTTAAAGGCTGATATTATATAACCAACACAGGATAGCAAGAGCACTACTGCGAAGCACAGCATGTGTGATTTTTATTTGCTGATCTGATGTTACTATAGGTAGTTAACCCTGAAGTATTCAATTAAGACACGATTAGAGCCGAAAAATAACGTTTTTGAACATAAAATGGACACTTTTTTTGAGCAAAAATTGCAAGTTTTTTACCCCTTTTATGCAAAACCTTGCAATTGCTGTAAAAAAATCATTGCCCAAAGACGCTAGCTTCTAGGTGGCAGTCAAAATTCAACTAACAAAGGCAACTATTGATTGTGACGGATAAGAAAGGTTTTTTGTGGTTTCAGCAGATGCTTGGCACTGCTCAGCATCACCATATAGTTTGTGTAGTTTACGCTTTTAGCTATACTTCAGGGTTAACTAAATATCAATCTCTCCTTCTTTCTTGACTCTCTTGACTTTTTGGACATTCTTTGCATTACAAGACAATACAAAGATTATCGATTTTTTCACTGTTAACTATAACCAATTCTCAAATTGATATACTTGATTCTCTTTTTCCTTTGAAACTATTTCTGGCGAGATAGATAGTTGACTACATCATGTTTACCTTCTTCTTTGGCCCATTCTAAAGCGGTTTTTCCCCAATCATCTCTGATATTTATATCAGCACTTTGTTGGACTAAATACTTTACACAATCTACATGTCCATTATGGGCACTCTCATGCAAAGCTGTCCATCCCCACTTGTCTTTTTCATGGATATCTGCCCCTTTTTCTACTAGATACTTTACACAATCTAAATGTCCGAACCTAGCACTCAATATCAGCCCTGTGTAGCCACTATTATTTTTAGTATTGATATCAGCGTTCTGTTGGAGTAAATACTTTACACAAGCTAAATGTCCTTTTTTAGCACTAAATAGCAGCG
>JBCCVH010000074.1:0-3063 GCA_039195685.1 Bacteroidota bacterium
GAAACGAAGTTGCATCTTTCAAGGAAAATTATGTAAATTGTGCCAGTTTTATAAAATTTATCCTTAGAAAACATGCTTCATAGAATTGTTATCATTAACTCAGCAGTATATACCAAAGCTGATATCCAATTAGACCAACTCAATAGTCTACAGCTAGTAGGGCAAAATAATGTCGGCAAAAGCTCTTTAATCAATGCCCTTAACTTCCTCTATATCATAGACCAAAACCAAATGAAATTTGAAGGCGGCCGTCAGCTAAAAGATTCCTTACTACACTACTTTCCTGATGTAGAACAAAGCTTTGTTGTCTTTGAACTCTACAACGAAAAAAGAGACAATTATCATATGCTATTGGTCTATCGTAATCAGTATAGTGAACTCATCTATTGGCACATCCCAGCAGAATATAAAGAGGATTATTTTTTTGAACACACCCAGGATGGGCGCTATAAAGTGCGGAAATTTCAGGAGGTACGTTCTATCATCAATGATGAGATAAATCCTAAGGGTAATAATGAAAAACGCAAATGTAAACCATTGCAAGATAATAAGGCACGTTATCATCTGATCTATACAGGACAAGATGACCAAAACGCTGTAGTGTCCCTTACCCCAGAAGCAAGAGAAAAAGGCAGTAGCAATACCAACCACTTTACGAAAATATACAAATACCTGATCCATCCCAGCCGCTTCTCTTCTGATGACTTAGTAGATGCGCTTATGATCGCTTTTAATGCTAAACAGATAAAGCTATCTGTATTTGCTGCACGTGATAATGATCGTCTAGAAAAAGTGGTCCAACTACAGCAAAAAATTAAGCTGTTACAAGCGATAGAAGTTGATTATCTCGCATTAAAAGAACAATACAATCTCTATGAGGAGCTACGCCATACACTTGGGCAAGCCCACTATACCTTCTTTACACACTATCCCAAAGCCATCGCCTCATTAGAAAAAAAGCTCAAAGAAAAAAATCTTATCATCAAGCAAGTAGTAGAAGAACGTGACAAAATAAAAGCTCGTAAAGAAGCCAAACTCACTGCTATAGGAGCTCAGCGACAAATCATCAACGATAAGCAGATCGCTATTCGCGAATATGAAAGTGAAGTCAATAGAATAACGCCTTACGCCCTGCCAGTAGCAAAAAAGCAATTGGCGCATGATATCGAAACCCTAGAAGAGAACGTACGTACCCTAGGTCAGCTTATTACCGACAAAGGCAATAAAAAAGAGGGCTTAAGTGCCCATATTGCGCAACTCAAAAGTAGGTATGCCAACATCACAAGGCAGATCAAGGAATTTGACGATCTTTTAATACACCATATTTCTCCTAATAGAGAAGTTAAAAAACGACTCAATGCCCTGCTTTCTAAGCAGCTGCTTGGGATGTCCAAAAAAATACTCACACGTCCTATCACTAAGGTTTCTGATAAAATGTCCCTATTTGATGGTGAGATAGATATCTCCAAAATCAATTTTGATGCCCATTTTGAGACACTAGAAGAGCTGCAAATCAGATCAAAAGAGCTAGCAGAAAAGATCACCTTAGCAGAAACACTCCAAAGAGATCAAGCCGCTTACACCAAAGCCAATGATCAGCTACAAGAAAAACGGCAACGCTGGATGGAAATAGCTAACCTCCCTAAGCTAAAGCAAACTTGGGATAAAGCCAAGCAGGCCCTGCAAGCAGCAATAAAGCAAGTTGTTACCTTAGAGGCAGAGATCGCCAAAGATGAAATGGCGCTTGTAGTGGCTCAAAACAAGGTAACAGAAGAAAAAATAGCTTCTCAGAAGATCAAAGACCAACAAACCACATATAGTGAGTGGGCTTCGGAGTGGCAATCTAAAACCAATATCCCTAAAGTGACAGAGCTCTTGCCTATAGAAGATATCGCCACGCTACATAAGCAAATGAAAAAAGATTATGAGCAGGTTATAAGCCAGTATAAGCATTGTGAGACGATGTTTGCCGCACTAAAACAACGGGAAGGCATGGTAAATAGCGACTATCGGTACGTGTCCAGTTTAAAGGAATTTATTGAACGTATCGGTAACGAGCTCGATGCACTGGATGATTATATCAAAAGCTGTGATAATATGCTAGAAGCTGTTGTCAACAAATTTGTGCTTCCTACACAAAATTTCTTAAAAAACTACAATGAGTTTAGGCGAAATGTAAAGCAGTTTGGCACCCAACTCTCTGCGATACAAATCTCTGGAATACATCATCTAGAAATAGCCTTTAATGAAATGGAGCAATTGATGGAAGACCTACAAGCCATTAGCCAAATAAAAGATGTCAGGACATTTGACTTCACTGGTCGTAGAGATGCACATTTAGAACTACTAGAAACATATATTAAAAAGGGAACGGAATATACCCTCCCCAATCTATTCCGCTTGCAGATCGGTATACAGCTAAAGCCGAAAGACAGACTTATCTACTTAGATACCAAACGACAAATGGAATCCCGCGGCACAGATAAAATGCTCCGTATACTTATCTTTCTCTTTATCTTGAAAAAAATATTAGCCCCTAAGAAAAAGAATCGCATTGTAATCCATATAGATGAGGTACGTGACTTTAGTCCAAACAATATCAAAAAGCTGATAGAATATTGCCTTGAATGTAATGTATTCCCTATTTTCGCTGGAGCAGGGTTTGCAGGCAGTATTATCCAAGCTTATTATACCCTCTTCCCTTCCTCAGAGAACCAAGGTAAAATCTATTTAGACAAAACCAACAGAATTGTTTTAAATATGGAGACGCAAAAAGCTCTCCCTAAACAGGGTATTTCCTCTCCATAGCAACTTACGATGATCGGCCTTAATGATTAACCTTTTGTGCCCTAAGTCTAAATATTGATGGTATGCGCTAAGAAGCTTATCTCATACGTCTATAACCTAGTCCAGCAAGGCGCTCATATCACATAAAAAGGGCAACAGCAAGAAAATATGGTGTATTTGTATGGTTCCAAATAAAAATGGATTAACTTTGCCCCAAGAGATTCAACCTTTTATAAAAAAAATTATATGGCAAATAAAATACATGGTAGAGCAACA
>JBCCVH010000075.1:0-3053 GCA_039195685.1 Bacteroidota bacterium
AAAAAAAATGTCCATTTTATGTTCAAAAATGTTATTTATAGGCTCTAATCGTGTCTTAATTGAATACTTCAGGGTTAACTACTTATCTAAGACTTGTTTGTTAAACAACCGTCACTATTTCATAGCTAGGGGGTGCTATTGGCTAAGCGAATACAAGTGTAATGTTGGGAATATCGCTTTGACACAAATGTCGGGATGACAGGATTTGAACCTGTGACCACTCGCCCCCCAGGCGAGTACGCTACCAGACTGCGCCACATCCCGTTTTGGAAGCGATGATAAATGTAGCCCGTAGGGGAATCGAACCCCTGTTATCAGGACGAAAACCTGGTGTCCTAACCACTAGACGAACGGGCCAAATGTGCCGAAATATAGCTATTTGTTTCTGGCTTTCCAAGAAAATGGCTTGGAGTAGTACTTGCACAGCTATAAAAGCTCCCTATTTGGGCGGAAACCTTTTTGTAAACTAAACGAACAGTTGATATTGCTTAATGCTACCGCCTAGCAGGCAATATTAGGTTTATTGTGACACCAGTATACCTACACTACCTTGTGAAGAAAATATCTATGCTAGCCCACACTCCCTTCTAGGGTGAGGGCTAGCAATTGTTTTGCTTCTATGGCAAACTCCATTGGGAGCTTTTGCAGTACTTCCTGACAAAAGCCAGTAGCCAGCAGCGCATGGGCTTTTTCTTCACTAAGGCCTCTTTGCTGGCAATAAAAGAGTTGGGCTTCATCCATCTTAGAGGTGGTGGCTTCATGTTGCACTTTGGCGCTGTGGTGCTGCCCTTCTATATAAGGAAAGGTATAGGCACCGCAGGCATCCCCTATCAGTAGGGAGTCACATTGGGAAAAATTATAGGCGTTCGTAGCACGTGGCAATATCTTTACCAAACCTCGATAGGTGTTTTTGCTCTTGCCAGCTGCAATGCCTTTAGAGACGATATGGCTTTTGGTATGCTGCCCAATATGGGTCATTTTCGTGCCTGTGTCGGCTTGCTGATGGTTTTTAGTGATGGCCACACTATAAAAAGCCCCTGTACTATGATCTCCTTTTAAGATGCAGCTGGGATATTTCCACGTAATGGCAGAGCCTGTTTCTAGTTGTGTCCAAGCAATCTTCGCATGATCGCCTGCACATAAGCCTCTTTTAGTGACAAAATTATAGACCCCACCTTTACCTGTTTGATCGCCTGGATACCAGTTTTGAATGGTGGCATAGCGTACTTCAGCTTGCTCCTCTGCGAAAATTTCTACCACAGCGGCATGCAATTGGTGCTCTTGCCGCATAGGGGCAGTACATCCTTCGAGATAGCTTACATAGGCTCCTTTTTCGGCAATAATGAGCGTACGTTCAAACTGTCCTGTTTGGGCTGCATTGATCCGAAAATAGGTGGAAAGCTCCATAGGGCAACGAACACCTTCAGGGATATAACAAAAGGAGCCATCGCTAAAGACCGCTGCATTAAGTGCGGCAAAATAGTTGTCTTGATAGGGGACTACCTTGCCAAGGTATTTTCTTACTAAGTGGGGGTGCTTTTGTACAGCTTCAGAAAAGGCACAGAAAATGATGCCATGTTGTGCTAAAGTGGCTTGAAAGGTTGTCCCGACAGATACGCTGTCGAGCACAGCATCTACTGCTACGCCTGCTAGCCGCTCTTGCTCGGCAAGTGGGATGCCTAGCTTGTTGAAAGTAGCCAAAATAGCGGGATCTACTTCGCTAAGGTCTTTAGGGGCTTTTTTTTGCGCTGGGGCAGCATAGTAGCTGATGGCTTGATAGTCGATGGGGGTGTAATGGAGGTTGCTCCATGTGGGCTCTTGTAAAGTTTGCCAATAGCGAAAAGCTTTTAAACGCCAATTTAATAGCCATTCAGGCTCTTTTTTGGTTTGGGAGATAAAGTGTATGGTCGATTCATCTAGTCCTTTTGAGGCAATATGTTGCTTGATATCGCTCTCAAATCCATAAGGATAGGGGGCTTGGGTTATTTTATTGATTGTCTCTTGGGTATTTGCCATGCTCTTTTCAACCATCGTCAATAGCGAGCCGCAATAGGCTTGCTATATACCTAACATTAAGAAAGCCAAAGATAACGCTTTTGTATCTAGGTGTACAATACTTAGTTAACGCTGAAATATAGCTAAAAACGTAAACAATACAAACTATACGGTGATACTGAGCAGTGCAAAGCATCTGCTGAAGCCACAAAAAACCTTCTCTATCCGTCACAATCAATAGTCGCTTTTGTTCATTGAAGTTTGACTGCCACCAAAAGCTAGCGTCTTTGGACAATGGTTTTTTTACCGCAATTGCAAGGTTTTGCATAAAAGGTGTAAAAAACTTGCCATTCAATGCGCAGCATTGTGCTGAACGAAGGTGAAGCATCTAACTCAAAAAAATTTCCATTTTATGTTCAAAAACGTTATTTATAGGCTCTAATCGTGTATAAATTGCATACTTCAAAGTTAAACATTTACCTGTTTTATCACTTACTTTATGCTGCAATATAGCTAAAAATGTAATCCTTGTAAACTATATCAGCATATTTGAACTGTGTAGTGCATTTCCTGCATCTACAAAAAATGCTCTTATCCCGTACCATCCATACGGGCTTTTGCTAGTTGAGTTTTACTACTTCCAAAAGCTAGCATCTTTGGACAATGAGTTTTTTACCGCAACGACAGGTCTTGCCTAAAAGTGGTAAAAAACCTGAGCATTCCATGCGCAACATCGTACTGCACGAAAGTAAAGCATCTAATGCTCACATTATGCAAAACATTTTCTTGAAACAAAACTGAAAGAACTACTTTATGTCCAAAAATGTTTCTTATAAGCGCTAACTTTATCTAAATTGAATACACCAAAATGTTCACTACTTAAGGCAAGCATTTTCCCTAACAAAAGGCTGTTGATATATATAAATTTTAGCATAAATTGCAGTAGCTCACACTCATTTTTAGACGTAATTCTCCACTCACTTATAGCCTAAAATCTACAAGTTTGTTCGATAAATGAATACTATTCGTTAAGTATGCTCTATTTTTGTATTTTAGCA
>JBCCVH010000076.1:0-3044 GCA_039195685.1 Bacteroidota bacterium
AAAGCGTAAGGGGCATCACATGAGGTGCCACATTGGCCATTTTACAGAAAAGTAAGCGTATCAAAGTATAGAGAACGTGTAGAGGAAATTTCAAAATAGCTCATATGGTGCAGTATAGCCTGTTTTTTATTTTTAGTTAACTAAAAATTTGGTGCGGAATATAGGATACAATACTCGCATGATCGAAAATTACAGGTGGAAATTTGCCCTTATGATAAAGCAACGGCATAGTTGCCTTATTCGTTTTTGAATTGAGATCGTAGATAGGCATAATGCAAGCAATCCTTCGGTTGGGCTATATGCCGCATCTCCATGCTAGCTGATACTGCAAAAGCTTAAAGCAACTCAACTATCACTCAGTACTGCCGATTACTACACAGAAGCTACAAGATTAGTAGTGTATATCCTAGGAAGCGGCATTAATGTGCAGCTTTTCGTGGAAGTTCTTCGCGGGTCAAACTGGTTTTGGTAAGAATATCGATGACATACTGCTTATCGATGACAAGCTTGTTGTTATTTTTTTCCGAAAAGAGCTCAAACATAGGAGATAAGAGTATACGCTCTAATATGCTACGTAAGCTGCGAGCACCTAGTTTTTTTGCAAGCACCCGTTCGGCAATATAGTCTATCGCATCGTCGGTGAAAGATAGCGCTATCTTTTCCATAGCAAAGAGCTTTTGATATTGCTTGGTGAGCGCATTTTTGGGTTTCATTAAGATCTCTCGTAAGATATCTTTGGTCAAGGGGTGTAAATAAATGATCACTGGAAGCCTGCCTACTAGCTCAGGGATCAATCCATACGACTTGATGTCTTGGGAGTCAATATAACGCAGCACATCTGTATCTTCTGTGAGTTTTGTAGAGCGGCTCACATTAAACCCTATAGAAGAGGTATTCAATCTATTTTTAATAATTTCATCTATGCCATCAAAAGCACCTCCACAGATAAAGAGTATATTTTGCGTATTAATGGAGATTAATTTTTGATCGGGATGTTTACGGCCGCCTTCTGGATTGATGTTGACTTTGCTGCCTTCAAGGATTTTTAGGAGGGCTTGTTGTACGCCTTCCCCACTCACATCGCGGGTGACAGAGGCATTATCTCCTTTGCGTGCTATTTTATCAAACTCATCTATATAGACAATACCACGCTCGGCGGCTTTGACATCAAAGTTAGCTGCCTGTAATAGCCTTACTAATATATTTTCTACATCTTCGCCTACATAGCCTGCTTGGGTAAGAGCTGTGGCATCTCCAATGCAAAAAGGCACATGCAGTAAGCGGGCGATGGTTTTCAAGAGGTAGGTTTTTCCCACACCTGTACTGCCTACCAGTAGCACATTGGACTTTTCTATCTCAACATCATCTTCTGCAGAGGCTTGTGCTAACCGTTTATAATGATTATATACGGCTACAGAGAGCACTTTTTTAGCTTCTTTTTGTCCGATAACATATTCGTCTAAGTGTTCTTTTATTTTCTTTGGGGTAAATTTCTCCCAATCGATAGGCTTTTGCTCCGCTGCAACAGCGGAATGGACCTTGCTTTGTCGCTCGG
This sequence comes from Bacteroidota bacterium, assembly GCA_039195685.1. GTDB lineage: Bacteria > Bacteroidota > Bacteroidia > Cytophagales > Amoebophilaceae > JBCCVH01. The sequence goes on from JBCCVH010000076.1 coordinate 1,556, forward strand.
AAGATGCGTTTGTCTTATCTCGCTTATATTGGGCGTAGACCTGTACAACACAAGAGCTACAAATACCGCCAAATTGCCCGATATAAAAGGTTTCATGGTCTTCATTTGACCTTTTCCCACAGATTGGACATATCATTATTTGCATAGTGAGGTAATTTAATTTTTACTAAGTATTTTGTCGATTAGGCCATAGTTTTTAGCTTCATGAGCACGCATCCAATAATCGCGGCTAGCATCTTGTTGGATGGTGGCAAAGTCTTGCCCTGTATGCTCTGAAAGAATCTTGTACAAATCTTCTCCTAAAGCTAATATTTGCTTTACAGATATTTCCATATCTACCATTTGGCCTTGGGCTTTTCCGAGTGGTTGGTGTATCATAATACGCGAATGAGGCAATGCTGCTCGTAGGCCTTTTTCGCCTCCCGCCAGTAAAACAGCTCCCATAGAAGCCGCAAGACCTATGCAAGCGGTACTGATAGGAGATTTTACGTATTGCATGGTGTCATAAATAGCCAGCCCATCATATACACTCCCGCCAGGGCTATTGATATAGAGGGTGATCTGTTTTTCTGGGCTTACTGATTCCAAGAAAAGCAGCTGTGCAGTAACGACATTCGCCACTTTATCATCAATCGCACTACCTAAAAAAATGATCCTATTCATAATCAATCTAGAGAAAACATCTATTTCTCGAAAAGGTTTAGGTCGCTCTTCGATCACAGTACGGGTCATCCCTTCTACTTCGCCTATATGATGATCTAGAAGTTCTTCTCGCAAGCCTAGGTGCTTGGTAGCGTATTTTTTAAATTCTTTTTTGTCTAACATATTTGGTTGTGCAATTGTATTTTTATCATGAACTAGATAGGGTTGCTTCCCCACAAATATAATAAATCATATTGGTTTTTGTGCTATCTTGGTCTAGATACTCTGCCTGTTATGGCAAATACTATGCTATTTTGCACTACATAATTGCTGTTTACGGTCTTTTCACCATAGTAACAACGCTATTAAACTACCGTAGGTAATGGCATTTCTATATAATGACTTTGCGTTTTTTGCTAGCTGAGATGGTTTGGTATGCCATTTGCGATCAATCCCAATCAGCGAGAGGCGCGCCAAGTTTACGAAAATAGCAAAAGAAGGCCCATCTGCTTTAGCAATGAGATGAATTTGCCCGCTTGTGACAGCTTATTTCTTTTTTTGATTGTCAATGTATTTCTTTATAGTGTGTGCAGAAATATGCCCAATACTTTCCATGTAATGGCTTCTAATCCAAATCATAGGCTTTAATTTAATGTAGCATAATACGGCCAGATATTTCTTTTGATTGCTTTAGTCACTACGATTTTATGCATCATAAATCTTTTTTAAATTTTAGTTAAACTATTTTTCCTCCCTTGCGACAAGTTGCCCAACTATATTAGCTTCATTTGGATATCCAAAAATTTCATAAAATAGTTTACAAAAAAGATGATATAAAATACCAAAA
>JBCCVH010000077.1:0-3013 GCA_039195685.1 Bacteroidota bacterium
AAAGACGTAATTAGCACAGTTCTTTTGCGGTTAGTTAGTTAACCCTGAAGTATTCAATTAAGACACGATTAGAGCCTATAAACAACGTTTTTGAACATAAAATGGACACTTTTTTTGAGCAAAAATTGCAAGCTTTTTTACACCTTTTATGCAAAACCTTGCAATTGCTGTAAAAAAATCATTGCCCAAAGACGCTAGTTCCTAGGCGGCAGTCAAAATTCAACTAACAAAGGCAACTATTGATTGTGACAGATAGAGAAGGTTTTTTGTGGTTTCAGCAGATACTCTACACTGCTCAGCATTACGTATAGTTTGTGTTGTTTACGTTTTAGCTATACTTCAGGGTTAACTAGCTATATTTCTAACTCCTATTTAATCGGAAGAATCCACGATAAAATTGATTTTCACCTTAGCATAAGGCACTTTTAGCTGCAGTTGCTGCACCCTATCATATAGCTTTTGCTTACAAGCAGCGGCCTCTTGAGATGGTATATTGACCGCTAATGAGGCCACACAAGGCGCTTTCGGATAATAACGCCCCTCTGGCGTAGGACCAACAATGTTCCTTTCAATTAAAGGTTGCAACTGGGCCATTAAGCAGGTAGCTACCTTATATAGTAGGGCTGGATCAGTATGCTGTAAGACAATCTTGAGCCTTTTTGTATAAGGGGGATAGCCATAGGTGGCACGCTCTACCAACAACTTGTCATAGTGCTGTGCTTCTTGCTGCAGCTGTATATGGCTTACCCAAGTGCGGAGGAGACTACGCTTATACTGTGTGGTCTGTAGCCATATCATATCCCGCTCGGGAAGATGGGCATGACTGGAGAGTTGGGTCAGCCATTGATAACACCACTCGCCTGCTTTAAAGTGACGCATACGCAACCAACGATCAATATCTGGGATCACGACTAGGCTTTTTTTATTGAGGGGGAACCATTTGATCAAACGGGGTGTCGCTACAATAATGTTCGCCTGCTGTTGCATACCTGCTTTTAACCCTTGTACATAGGCAACGGCTTGTGCATCATTTTCTATACAGATGACCTTTTTGTCTGGGAAAAAAGTGGGCAATAAAGCTACCAGCTGTGCTATACCAATTCCTCCTTGCTGTAGTGCTGGATTTTTACAAGCGGGACAAGCAGGATAGGGTGGTATCGAATAGGCACAAAAGTGGCAATAAAGCTGCTGCTGGTTTTCATGAAAGGTAAGGGAAGACTTACAATAAGGGCACTGGGCTATCCAACGACATTTAAGACAGCTGTTATAGGTGGCATAGCCTTTACGATGATGTAAGATAATCACTGCTCTATTGGCTGCCAAGACATTGGCTATTTCATTACGGATGCTTTTAGAGAGCGGGTGAGGCTGCTGGGCTATTCTTTCATGATTGACGACAATACGCAGCACATCATGGGGCAGCTTTTGCCCAGATAAGTAATAGGCAGCATATTTGTTGGTTTTCACATTATAATAGGTTTCCAAGCTTGGCAAATGGGCTGTCAATAGCGTATGTGCCTTATGGAGATGGGCGAGCATAATGGCTACATCTCTAGCGTGAAACACAGGGCAACGCTCTTTGGCACTATATTGTTTACTAGCCGCAGAAGAGACTACTACGCGTCCCAACGCTCGAAAGGGGAGAAAAAGGGCGCTGTGTGTGCCGATCACCCAACGTACTTTATTATGCGCTACCTGATCCCATACCCAATGCTTTTTCCGATCTCGTAAGCTATCATCATAGAAAGCAATTTGATCTTGACCAAAACGTGCGGTTATTTTTTTGATCCACTCTGCTGTAAAAGTATGCTTAGGCACTAAATAAAGCCCCTGATGCCCTTCAGGTAAGGGGCTAAAGAAAAAAATAAGGCCTATATCTACATTTTCTGCGACCTCTTTTCCCCATAGCAATACAACGGGCTTCTTTGCCCATAAAGCTACCACTTTGGGATAATAGCGTTTTTCTTTTTCGGTAAGCTGGAGGGTTTTAGGCATGTGGGAGGAGTGTGCTGTGGCTAACGGCTTAGCTGCTTTGATAAAAATACCTTTTCGTACAAGCGTATCTATCGCTGCTTTAGAGAAGTGCTCCTGTTGGAAATCGGTTAGTGGCATCCAAGCAAACCTGTTATTAGAGGTGAGACTAGTGGCAAGATAGCGTTGAAACACTGCCCGTTGCTTACCTTTTTTTGCCAAGTGCTTTTTCAGCATAGCCAAAGCACTTGTAGCTTGGTAGTCTTCGGCCAAGACAATATGGTTTTGCTTAGGTGGCTGATAGGCTAAGGGCACAACGAGTGAGATTAGCCCCATAGCTACTAATTGCTGTAAGGGTTTCCAATCTGATCTCCCTTTAATGTGCTTTTTGAGCGCAGTCCCACCCAACGGCCGCTCTTTTGCCAGTAGGGTTAGCCACTTTTTATCGGAAGGAGATAGACCATCTTGTACGTGATCTTCAGCTAATAGATCGATTGTAGGCTGAAAAAGCATACGTACACCTGCTATGGCTATTTTTACGACATCACCCACCCCTACCATATAATAGGTGGCCATCCATTGGAGTAAAGTGTGCTGTTGTAGAGGCCACATAGGGTGCATATCTGGAAGCTCCAATATAGGTTTTACCGCATAGGAAGGTGGCGACGTTGTAACTGACCAAATCACCCCGACCATCAATTGGTGGCGAAAAGGGACCACTACACGATGCCCAAGCCATGACTGCATACCACAGCTGGAGGGGAGGGCATAGGTAAAGGTTTGTGTGGCTGGAATAGGGAGCGCCACCTCTGCAAAGCAAGTCTTCACTGGTGCAGTAGGTTTACTGCTTGGTATTTCCACAACGTCAAATAAAAGTTAAAAGCACAGCATATCTTATCGATAGCTTTTGCTATTGTTTACCAGTAATAGCATCGTGAACCTGGAGGGATTCGAACCCCCAATCGCTGCATCCGTAGTGCAGTGCTTTATCCAGTTAAGCCACAGGTCCTTTCTTTCTGCTGGGCAAATATAAGATAAAAAG
>JBCCVH010000078.1:0-3012 GCA_039195685.1 Bacteroidota bacterium
CTTCGTTTAATAAAAGCAGCTAAGCGTTATACACAAGCAAAAGGGAAAAATAAAAGAAGAGCTAAAAACCCCTTTTAAAAAAGCCTCACGTGAAGCGAAGGGCATCCCCTAATGATAAATATAAGTGCAGACGTGTTTTATTAAGCGCTTTTTTCTTTAGATACGCTACAACGTCTCGATAGTGTTTTTCTCTAGCAAGTTCCAAAGCTGTGCAACCCTCCTCATCTTTGGCATGGATATCAGTTCCTTTTTTCACTAAATACTTTACGATATCTAAGTATCCCTGGTAGGCACTTAAATGCAAAGCTGTGAGGCAATACACATTTTTGCGATGGATATCAGCGCCTTTTTCCACTAGATACTTTATCCATAAACCGTTGGCAATAAGTATACATGTATGTACCTTTGCGCACGACAAAAAACCATTATGGCCCATCATTATACACTATTTTTATTACACCTCTCCATTGTACTAGGGAGCATTCTGCTAGGTATGCGTATGCGCGGTATTGGTCTTGGCGTGATGAGTGCACTAGGCTTGCTGATCCTCTTTTTTTTGGGCGTAGCGCCCCAAGAGCCTTCCTTTAAGGTCATGCAGATCATGATCAGTGCTCTTACTGCTGCTGCCGCCCTAGAAGCTGCTGGCACTCTCGACCTGCTCGCCCACTGGGCCAGCAAGACACTCCATCATCATCCCCGCTATCTTGTTTGGCTCAGTCCGCTGATCACCTACCTACTCGTGTTCTGCATAGGTACCAGCCATATCATTTATCCCCTACTTCCTGTAATTGCCGCTATTGCACATCAAAGTGGGATCAGGCCCGAGAAACCCTTAGTAGCTAGTGTTATTGCTTCTCAGCAAGCCCTCATGGCCAGTCCCCTCTCTGCAGCCACCACCATTACACTCTCCCACTTACAAGTGCACGATACCACCCTGACTTACTTCTTTTTACTACGCCTATTTATCCCAGCTACCTTACTAGGCACATTAGCCGCTACTTGGGCCACTACTTGGGGAAAAAAAGACCTCTATTACTGCCTATTAACTCCTCAAAAAAGTAAAAAATCCGATTTCAAAGCCCAACCCCATGCTGTTACTTCCCTAGTGATCTTTCTGATAGGGGTAGTAGGCTTTATCATCGCCAACCAGCTTCACACTACCTCTTCCCCTGCCCATTTGATGAGCATGACCATGCTGTCTGTGGCGGCCTGTATCGCTGGCCTTATAGGCACCGAAAAAATGCGCCATACCCAAATCTTTACCATAGGCTTGCAAGCTTTAGTGACTATCTTGGGCGTTACTTGGCTTGCCCGAAGCTTCCTTACCCACCATAAAAGCTTGCTATCCCATTGGGCCAAAACATACTTCCACCACCCTTGGCAATGGGGCTGCCTCTTGTTTGTCATTACCATTATATCCAATAGCCAAGGGACAACCTTAGAAACAATGATCCCATGGGCGCTCACTAGCCTAACCCCTATCGCTTTACTACTTGTACTGCCTGCAGCCAATAGCTTTTATGTGTTGCCCAGCTATCCCACTATTTTAGCGGCAGTTGCCTTAGACAAAACAAAATCCACCCGTATAGGTCGATTTGTGATTAACCACAGCTTTATCTTGCCTGGCATTGTCGGCACCCTCACCACATGCCTCGCTATGCAAGCCTTGGCTAAAATTTGTTTGTGATGCAATCCTAGACATATCAAGTGCACACTAAATATATTATCTTAGATTTGAAAAATTTTTCAATTAACTAAAAGGAAAAAACAAGCTATACTGCACCATATAAGGCTATTTTTAAATTTTCTCTACACGTTCTCTATACTTTGATGCACCTATTTTCCTGTAAAATGGCCAATTTAAACATCATGCGACTCTTCCTAACTTTCATATTGAGCCATAAACGCATATTTTTGGTGCAGAATATGGGTTACCTGTGCTTAAAAATTATTTTACCTCCAACAAATAAAAAAACAACTCAACTACTTTTTTCTTTTTTTAAAAGTTTTTTGTACACAATATTGCAGGGTCAACTAATTAGCCCTTGACAACAAGTAAATTAGAAAGTTAATTATTTTTTTCTAAGTAGTTTTTTGGTTTAATATACAGAAAATTGGAGGAATATTTGGATATATGAAAGTGCAATATATAAATTTATTATTATTATGCTCGCTTGTGATTTACCCCGCAAATATAGGAGCAGCAGCTTTGAGAGAGGATAAGCATATGTCTAATTTCGTAGAGGATCAATCTGCATATATGTATAAACACGGAAAAGGTATCTTAAATAAAGACGAAAACTTGCTAACCGAAAAGCAACTTAAATTTATTCTTGAAAAACAAACGTGTACTATAGAAAAGGCACTGATTACGCTTTGTGAAAGAGCCATTGAACCTAATGGCAAGCCTATTGTGTTTTTTTTGGGCCCGACTGGATCAGGAAAAAGCTCTCTGATAGGTTTTCTTCAGGGATGCGACTATACGTACGATTATGGCGAAGATAAAGCAGAAAATATCGAAAATTCCATGCCCCCAGGGCTAGAAATTCCTCAAGTTGGACATGAACATGGTGAGTCTAAAACGAAAGGTTCAAATATATATATGCAAAACAATGAAGTATCTACTTTTTCTTTTTGTGACAGTGAAGGATTTTTAGGAACAGCGGCGGGACGATCTATACCTGAACTATATATAGCACTTTATGATCCTTATTTTGTAATACAGGCCAATAGAGTACATGGTATTGTATTAGTATTTGATGACAATACTATGGGTGCGCAAAGAGGTCTTATGTTAGATGATATAATTAAATGTATATGTAAGCACTTTTTTCAAGTAAAGCTCTGCGATCTCAAAAAATCTTTTCTAATTGCGGTGATGAAAATGGGGAGTTATCATGAGCAAAGGAAATTTTTAGGTCAATTAAAGAAGGTTATCAAGGGGGTAAATGAAGAATTTTACAGTGCTCAAAATCCAGATAAAATAACTCAAAAAAGAAAAATATTTTTTGA
>JBCCVH010000079.1:0-2672 GCA_039195685.1 Bacteroidota bacterium
TCTAGGACGCGTGATCAAGGTAATGTCGTCTCCTACATTAAGAAAGTCTCTGATAAACAAGCTTTTATCTACAAATAAATAACCATTGCCCTCTTCATTGCGATGGGTAATCAGCTTGTGGAAGTTATCAATCCCATTTGGCAACATTGGCATGTGCTGTCTGCTAAGGTTGAATGATGCTGTACTGTTTTTTGCTGTTGTTTTCATTTTCTAATTTATTTTTTTACCCACCCCTAAGACCCCCTAAATATAAAAAACCGTAGGTGCAAATGAGGGCTTGCGCTTTAAAAAGATTGCTAATAAGCTAGTTGAATGATGCCATATCGCTTCCAACCCAAAGGTGAAATTATTGCGTTAACAGCACTATTGTTTAAAAAAAGGTGGTGATGTTACATTAGGTCGTATATTATGCACCATAAGTGTACATTTGGGAGGAGAAATATGGGGGAAAAGATACAGCAGGATTGCTTTTTGAGGATAAAAGTTTCTAAAATTTGCATATAAATATTTTTTTGCATAGCTTTTTGACCTTATATATGCAGTCGCTGCAACTGCAAGCAGATTAAAAACACATATTACGTTAACAAATCCGCAAATTTTTTGTCATGAATGCAATACAAGATACAAAAAAAAGGTTTACACACTGGGAAGCATTTTTAGTAGAAGATAAAAGAGATAAACTCATTGCAGCGTTCGAAGAAGCGCCTGCCGCAGATATTGCGGAGTTTCTAGAGCAGCAAACACTTCCTGTAGCCGTACATTACTTTTTGCTGCTATCGCAAGAGATGCAAGCTTCTTTGTTCCCTCATTTTCGAAAAGAAAAACAGCTAGAAATCTATCATAAATTGCCTGTAAGCATTTTCGCGCGTATATTCGAAGAGATATTCTCTGATGTGCGGGCCGACTTTTATTTGGCGTTAGATGAAAAAGCAAAGGCTAGATTATTGCCTTACTTATCTAAACAGGTCAGAAAAGATGTTTTGCTGTTGAGTGGTTATCCACCAGAAAAGGCAGGTGGTATTATGACCACTGAGTTTGTAAAAGTAACCAATACCACCACAGCAGAGGAGGCTTTAGCCGCTGTACGCGGCGATGTATCTTCTCGAAAGATGCTCTATTATTTATACATCGTCAATGAAAAAATGCAGCTGGTCAATGTCATTGACCTTAAGGAGCTGATCATAGCAGAACCTAAGGACCAAATAGCATCGTTTGCAGAGAAAAAAGATTTAGTATTTGTACGGTTGGGAGATGATCAGGAGCAAGTCGCTCAGCAGATCGCAAAGTACAATCTTATGGCTGTACCAGTACTAAACAACCATGACCAAATTGTAGGTATTGTAAGTTATGATGATGCGATTGATATTATCCGTGCAGAGGAAACGGAAGATATGGAAAAGTTTATGGGTATTATCCCAGATGAAAAAGAGCAACCTTATTTACATACCCCTACAAATTGTCATGTGCGGCAACGGTTGCCTTGGTTAGTGTTTTTGCTTATCCTAACTACGGCTGGAGCATTGATTGTACATCATTATGAAAAAGTGCTAGGTAATGTTACCTTTTTGATCGTTTACCTTGCCATGATCAGCGACACAGGAGGCAATGTGGGCAGCCAATCTGCTACCGTGGTGATAAGGGCACTTTCTTTAGGCGAACTCTCCTTAAAAGACTGGCGGCGTATTGTGTATAAAGAGCTTAAGATAGCATTGTCGGTCGGGGGGGTGCTTTTTTTAGTTTCTCTTCTTAAACTATTAATATTCCTTGGGTTTATTTTTAACAAGAGGTTCACAGAAATGGGGTACAGTTTATGGTCCTCAATTGGTGGCATTTCTACTGCCTTGTTCTTACAAGTAATTACCTCTGCTTTGATCGGAACTTGTTTGCCATTGTTGATCAAAAAGCTTGGGAAAGACCCTGCGCTAGCAGCTAGTCCAGCGATTACCACGCTTGTAGATATCATAGGATCCCTTATCTACCTGAGTCTGATGTGTTGGCTATTGGGGCTGAAAACAGCGTAAGGTTGAGGTTTGCCCCTGCTATCTACTACAGATAAAAAAACGTTTATTTTTTATGATGACAAGAAAAAAACGCTATAGGGCCTTTGTAGACCACTTTAGTCAAGCGATGCCAGCCCCTACCACAGAGCTGATCTATCGCACTCCTTTTGAGCTATTAGTGGCTGTGGTGTTAAGTGCCCAGTGTACGGATAAGCGGGTCAATCAAATCACCCCTACACTTTTTCAAGCATTCCCTACCCCGTTAGCTTTGAGCCAAGCCAGCATAGCAGAAGTACAGCACTATATCCGTCAGATATCCTATCCCAATAGCAAAGCACGCTATCTTGTCGAACTCTCCAAAATATTGGTCAAAGAGTTTCAGGCAGCGCTGCCTGACAATAGGGAAGACCTAGAACGGCTCCCAGGCGTAGGACGGAAAAGTGCTAGTGTGATCTTGGCCACCATTTACCAGCAACCTGCGATGCCAGTAGATACACATGTGATGCGCGTCTCGAAACGCATAGGACTCGTGGATCAAAGCTTATCCTCACCGCTTGCGATTGAAAAGGTGTTGGTACAGTACTTTTCGCAGCAAGAGCTTAACTATGCACATCACTGGTTGGTGCTGCATGGACGTTATATTTGTACTGCACGTAAGCCAAAATGTGCACA
>JBCCVH010000080.1:0-2649 GCA_039195685.1 Bacteroidota bacterium
AGCCTGTTTTTTTCTTTTTGGTTAATTAAAAAATTTGGTGCGAAATATGGGATATAAAGGCTATAGTGCACCACATGAGGCACCAAACTGGCTATTTTACAGAAAAGTAAGCGCATCAAAGTATAGCGCACATTTAAGGAAAATTTCAAAATAGCTTATATGGGCAGTACAGCCTGTTTTTTTCTTTTTGGTTAAAAAAAATTTGGAAAATTTGATGCGGAATATAGGGTTATCATTTCTATATATTTTGTATCGCTTCCAGCTTTCGTTATATTTAATAGAGCATGAATTCGTCCTTAAGCAAATGATCCATATCGTACTACATAAAGCCCCCCAAAAAAGCATACTAGGCTATCTTATGCTGTGCTGCGTGCTCGGGGGTGCTAGCATGATACGAGTCGTTGCATCTTCTACACAGCCTGGAAGGCAAGAAAGCTACGACTATACCCTACAGCACTATCCCCATCAGGTGCATCCGATCGAGAACAAAAGCTACTTACATATAGAGAATATACCAGCAGACCTTGCTAAGATAGTGAAAGCCATCCCCACACATAGGTATCCTCATATCCAGCTCCCTCAGCTGCTGGCGATGGTGACACACGACCGCACTACCCAACGTTATAGTAAATATCTTTTTGCGAGCAATGGCCTTTTAAAAGAGAGCACAGCGCAGGAAAAAGCCCACCAGCTCAACTATCATTTGATCAGCTCCCCACCCAGTCCCGTCTTATGGCAGGTGCTCTCATTTTTAGCACAAAACCCTACAATAGTAGTGATACAATTTGTGGTGCCCAGGCACGCTCACCTCTGCGAGCCATGTGCCCATATGTGCAAGCATCTTTTTGGCCAAGAGTTGCCTGTACATAAAAAAGGCTGTCAAGGCCAAAGCTGGCCCAAAGGACCCTGCTCTATTGGCACCATTAAGGCTTTTAATGGCCTACGCTTTAGTGACGAGCAACGCCAATGCACCCTAGCCGCCCTGGAGACTAACATCTTCGCACCTAAACCATCCCTAAAACCTGCACAACTATCTCATGCACAAGATCAATCAACCCATCAACAGCATACGAGCCCCCAAGTCCCTTCACTTTCCACGGCTCATATCACCAGCTATGATAACCAAAACGATTCACAAGGGCCTCACAAACGTACTGGAAGCCCCCCCCTTCTCTCAGGTCAGCTCCTCATCCCCGCCAATAGGCACGCGCTCTACACAGCCGTTATACTGGGTTACCTCCTCCCTGTACGACAAGAGAGCACTAAACTTACCACAAGGATAGCCCAACTTTTTGGTCGTCCGCCTGCTTACTATCTCAACCCACTACATCAAACCCTACAAAACCCCACCCATTACCTTTCTTTTCTCCATTCCGATGCATTTAGCATGCTGGTAGCCGATTTTATGGACCGTATGAAGATCAAAAAAGGCACTTGCGGCGGACTACAAGAGATACAAACCATCGCCAATACGCTCAACATAAATATCCAAGTATACTCTCCCGATCCCAATAATCCTACCAAGCTAATAAAGACTCATTTTACCAAGCCCACACAAAGAGCAGGGGGGATTACCCTAGATATTGTACAGGACACAGCACACCCTTCAGAGGCCATACCTAAAGATAAAAAGGCCTCATCTACAGATGAGGCTAAAGCACATTCCCAACACTATCGACTGAAGTACAACCTCTCTTTTTCCACACCAGCACTATTTTTACCTACTCGACAGCCCTCTATATCCCGTTACATTAGGTCAAAAGAAAACAACCAATCCTATTTAACCGCATGGTTTGAGGCAGCCAAACAAGGTAACAGCCATTGGTTAGCAGCCTTATACCATAACTATAAGATCAATGTAGATGAGCGAAATGAGGAGAGCAACACAGCTTTGCTACTAAGTGCCCGTAACGGACATCTACTTTGTGTAAAATTTTTAGACCAACAAGGCGCTGATATTCATGACAAAGATCAATATGGAGAGACAGCTTTGATGTGCAGTGCACAAGAAGGGCATCTAGCTTGTGTTAAGTATCTCATCCAGCAAGGGGGGAGCAGTATGCTTCATGACAAAAATAGGGATAAGAATACAGCTTTGATGTGCAGTGCTCAAAATGGACAATTAGCTTGTCTCAAGTTTCTATGCCAACAAGGAAGCAATATCCATGACGAAAATGAGTATGGAGAGACAGCTTTGATGTTGAGTACCCGCTATGGATATTTAGATTGTGTCAAGTATCTCGTGGAGCAAGGGGCTAATATCCATCACAAAAATAAAGAGCAAGATACCGCTTTACTATTGAGCGTCCAAAAAGGACATATAGATATCGTCACCTATCTTGTCCAACAAGGTGATGCCAATATGCGCCATGAGCAAAATGACTATGAAGACACCGCTGTGATCTTAAGCGCAGAAAATGGACATTTAGAGGTTATCAGGTACCTCATCCAGCAAGGCGCTGATATTCATGACAAGAACAAACGTAAACCCATATTCCGCACCAAATGTTTTAAAATTTTTTATTTAACTTTAGGGACTTGTATGTAAGCACAGTATAAGGTAACAAAACGCTTTTCAAATGGAGCAAAATCAATATAGCAGTCAACATCTGGGGCACTTAGGCATTTTGGCAGGAGTATTTAAAAAAA
>JBCCVH010000081.1:0-2549 GCA_039195685.1 Bacteroidota bacterium
AAAGAAGTGGTTTTGTCTTGGGATGCTGCCACTAGACGACTCTACATCAAAGATAATGGCTGTGGTATCCCTAGCCATATTGCCTCGAAGATAGGGGATTTATATACGACTTCTACCCAAGATGGTAATGGTATTGGACTGGCGTTTGTCTTTATGGTAGTGGAAGATATCTTTAAAGCACAGATTGACTTCACCACGAGCGATAAGGGCACTACCTTTTGGATCGAATTTCCGCCAGTCAAACGTGGCCAATAGCTGAAGATGACACTTGACTGCGCGCAGCGTGCAACGGCACAAATAAAAAACTAAACGCTAGATGCTTTGCATTGTGCTATATGAAGTGCACAACCTAATCCAGCAGCCGCTGTGAGTAAAATCCCTACCATTTGATAGGAGTATGGCCATAGGATTGCAAATAGGTATTGGCTTTCCCAAAGTGGCCACAGCCTAAAAAGCCTCTATTGACAGAAAAAGGAGACGGGTGCGAAGAAGATAACACTAAATGACGGCTCGTATCGATCACGGTGCCTTTGCTTTGTGCATAAGCGCCCCATAACATAAACACGAGGTTTTTTTTCTGATCTGAAAGCTGCTTAACTACCGCATCTGTAAAGACCTCCCAGCCTTTATTTTGATGAGAACCTGCTTTTCTAGCTTCTACAGTCAGCGTGGCATTGAGCAACAGGACACCTTGTGCTGCCCAGTGGGCTAGATTGCCATGGGAAGGGAAGGGCTTGCGGAGGTCACGAGCTTGCTCTTGAAAGATATTCACAAGACTAGGGGGTATCTTCACCCCTTTAGGCACAGAAAAGCAAAGCCCTTCGGCTTGCCCAGGTCCATGATAGGGGTCTTGTCCTAATATGACTACTTTTACCTTATCAAAAGGACACAAATCAAAAGCTCGAAAGATATTACGCCCAGCAGGGTAAATAGTCTTTTCTTGATATGCTTGCTTTACAAAGTCTGTCAGCAGCATAAAGTAAGGTTTGGCAAATTCACTATTTAATTGTGCTGCCCAACTTGGGTCTATGTTTACTTTTATGGCCATATGGGTACTTTTATTTCATCTTTTTTATTACAAAATGGCGCTGTATCTATATATACAAGCTATTTATGATTGGCTAGCACGATATTGCCTTTGCTACCTCGCACAGCCATTAGTTTGTCGTGCCTGCAGCATAGCAGGTAGGACAAACATACAAAAGTTTTTCTTCTTTTGCATAGCTGGATGCAAAATAGGCATGGATTTTTACAATAATAGCAAAAAAATCGGACGTACATGCCATGTATGCATTGAGTGCTGACCTAGCACATCCTACTCTTCATGCTTGAGGAATATGCGCTTGCACTATTGCCTCACTAGTGTAGCTGGAGAAATAAGGGTTAGGGTGGGTTTTGGTTGCCAAAAAGATGAAATAAAGGTACTAATTGGGCTTATTGGCTCATGCAAAAAGTACAACAGGCGGCATTATCTTTATGCTCAAGGCATCAGCGATGTATGCCTTTTACACCCAAATCTCTGTGTAGCCACTTGACAACTGCGTTCCAGCGTTTAATATACCGTTATATTGCCCGCTGCTTTATAATTTTGGCAGCATTGGTCCCCCCCCCTGTGCCCAAAAGAAGTGCACGAGAATTTGTGCTTTTTGCGGTTCTTAGAGGGTGAATGTGATGGAGCAATGTGCACTTCTTGGGGTGTGTTTTCATGCTTATTCCGAGCATAATCTTGGCTAGAGTTAATAATCTTTTACCGCAATATTCCAAGGAAGGGTTGATGCTTTACTAAAGCAAGGGGGTTGCGCTCTATTGTTGTTTAGCTCTTTTTCCAGCTAGATACTTTACACAATCTAGATGATTTTTTCTTGAGTTCATAGCAAAGCCGTCCTACTATATATATCCTTTAGATTTGCTGTATATAAAAAGCTAAGAAACAAAATAACCAATTATACCCAAAATATAGAAAAGAAGCAATATTTTTGAATTGCGGTGAGACGAGCTGATATTTATCTAGGCAAAAAGGCCTACCCAAAGAATTAGCATCTCACCACGATTCAAAAAATCAACAAAAGATCGGATAGAATTTTAGGCATTAAAGCCTATTAATAAGGATTTGATCAATGTTGATTAATTATATTGCTTGAGTGGCAATTTAATACAAACTGATGATAAAAGCAAGAAATATGAAATATAGCTATAGTTAGAGTAGATATTGCAAAAAAGAAACTAGACGTTTTTTTGCTAATTTTGTATACTGCAGCCAATTATTAGTTTATAGAAATACAATTGAGAGGCAAAAATCAACACATATCCTCTTAGCTGTGTTTTTTAATCAAAATAGCTTATATAGTGCAGTAAAGCCCGTTTTTTCTTTTTCGTTAACGAAAAATTTTGAAAAATTTGGTGCGGAATATTTGATAAATAAAGGAGTATCTAGTTTTTCCAGCGAAAGCTTTTTATACAAAGTTGTTCTGCTGCTTCCCAATTTCTCAGTCAATTTGGTTATAGGATATCCGCTATTTTTGGTTACTTCTCTCAATAGATTTCCTTCA
>JBCCVH010000082.1:0-2549 GCA_039195685.1 Bacteroidota bacterium
GGTGAGTTGGTGCATGGTACATGGTGGAGGTGATGGGGATGTTGGTTGTGACGGGATGGTTGCACAGTGGTGTGTTGGGGTAACAATGGGATAAGTGAAGAGCAGCATACAGCAAAAATAGGATATGGGTAATCCTCAGGGTGCTTTATTGTACAAAAGATAAGTGGGCACAAAAGACATTTATGTCTATTATCGCATGCTTTTATGTATATTTTGGCGTTGATTTAAGGGTGTTACAAACAGAATTCGGATATATTGTCTATATTGCTGCACTATGTCGTTTAAACTCACATCAAATTATGCCCCTAAAGGGGATCAACCAAAAGCTATTGCCACATTAGTGAAGGGCTTACAAGAACAGCAGCAGGCGCAAACATTATTAGGGGTTACAGGATCTGGCAAAACATTTACTATGGCCAATGTAATCAATGAGATGAATAGGCCGACATTAGTACTCAGTCATAATAAAACACTCGCTGCACAACTGTATGCTGAGTTTAGAGAGTTTTTCCCTGATAATGCGGTGGAATATTTTGTCTCTTACTATGATTACTACCAGCCAGAGGCTTATATCCCGAGTACGAATGTGTATATAGAGAAAGATTTGTCGATCAACCAAGAGATAGAAAAGTTGCGCCTACGGGCGATTTCTTCTCTCCTCTCTGATAGGCGAGATGTGATTGTGGTAGCGTCAGTTTCTTGTATTTATGGTATGAGCAATCCTATTGATTTTCGGACGCATATGCGTACTTTTATTGTTGGGGAAAATTTGGGGAGAGACCAGTTTCTACTATTACTAGTGGATTTGCTCTACAAACGTAGTGAAACAAAATTTGAACAAGGGACATTTCGGGTGCGGGGTGATATGGTGGATGTATTCCTAACTTATAATGAGCAAGCGTATCGGTTTTTCTTTTTTGGGGATGAAATAGAAGCCATTCAGGAGATTAATCCAGCGACAGGTAGGCGTATTGGGAATAAGACCTCTGTGGTGGTTTTTCCTGGGAGCCTTTTTATGGTCAGTAAGGAGCATGTATCCAAGGCGATAGCTGCCATAGTGCAGGATTTAAAAGCGCAGCTGGCCTTCTTTCGTGCACGCGGCTTGACGGTAGAGGCAGAACGGCTAGAAGAGCGGACGCGCTTAGATATTGATATGATCCGTGAAATGAATTATTGTCCAGGTATTGAAAACTACTCGCGTGCTTTTGACAGCAGGAGGGCAGGAGAGCGGCCTTATTGCTTATTGGATTATTTTCCAAAAGATTTTTTAATGTTTATCGATGAAAGCCACGTCAGTATACCACAGATACGGGGCATGTGGGGAGGGGATCATGCTCGCAAAAAAAATCTTGTCTCTTATGGTTTTCGTGTACCTATGGCAAAAGACAACCGCCCACTTACTTTTGATGAGTTTCATGGGCTGCTTAACCAAGTAATCTATGTGAGTGCGACACCTGCTGATTATGAACTAGAGGAGAGTAAAGGTTGTATTGTAGAGCAGGTGGTACGTCCGACAGGTTTATTGGATCCGACTATCAGTGTACAGCCTAGTAAAAACCAAATAGATCACTTATTGCATGAAATCAGAAAGCGGACGGAAAAACAAGAGCGGGTATTGATCACTACCCTTACCAAAAAAATGGCCGAAAAGCTTACCGACTATCTAGCACGCATGGAGGTGCGCTGTCGCTATATCCACGCAGATGTGAAAACATTAGATCGTGTGGAAATTTTAGAAGGGTTGCGCTTAGGAGAGTTTGACGTTTTGGTAGGGGTGAATTTACTGCGAGAGGGGTTAGATTTGCCAGAAGTATCATTGGTAGCGATTATAGATGCAGATAAAGAGGGGTTTTTACGTAATTTTCGATCTTTGATACAGACTATTGGCCGTACGGCACGCCATATTGAGGGTCATGTGATCATGTATGCGGATAAGATTACACCATCTATGAAGCAGGCGATAGAGGAGACGAGGCGGCGCAGAGAAAAACAAATCCTTTATAATAAACAACATAATATACGGCCTACTGCAGTACAAAAGGCACAGAATAAACTTTCCCAACAAAAAAGCGCTACGCCAAAAACGTATACGCTCACAGAAGGGACTTTAGCTGAAGTGTCAGAGCCTGATATGGTTTATCTCACTTTACCGCAAATCAAAAAAATGATCAAATCTACTGAGAAAAAAATAGAGCAGGCTGCTGTTGCGATGGACTATGTAAAAGCGCAAAAATTGCAAGAGAAATTAATGGAGTTAGCATTCTTATTAGGCGAAAAAAATAAAAAGGCATAGGGTTTATGATTTATAAAGAGTACTACTCACCATCTGTGAGGTTTCTTAGCTTGTATAGGGTGTCATAGACACATATTTAGGGGTTTTATCACAGTGAGGTAAGGCATATAGTGCAATAGGGGTATGATTTTTTTAGGAAAGGGTGAATAATGTCTAGGGGTAAAGTTAATCCATTTTTCTCTAGAAGGCTATACGAGCAGCATAGTGTAGCAAGCTAGATAGCGTGCAAAGATTAATAAAGTAGTGACCCACCCAC
>JBCCVH010000083.1:0-2518 GCA_039195685.1 Bacteroidota bacterium
CAAAACAATAAAGATGATGAAAAAAAAGAAAGATGATTCTAGTGGGGAAGATCAATTTAATTGTGTAAAATTTGGCCATAACCTAAAGTGATGTACGGGGTAGAGGTATTTCTGCCAATTGTTAACTTCAAAAGGGAAAGCATATGCAACGAATTAATTAACCTTTATAGATGCTGCAGAAAAAGCTTCTCGTTCAAAAACTTTAGAGGCAAGTGGATTTCAAATAATGAGGAAAGCAAAACAGAACTATATACATGAAATTATTAAGATCGATGGTAGTAAAGTTGAGTCTGGGAATCATAAATTACATGCTCATTTCAGAAATGAGGCAGCTCTTTATTGGGATGGGAGATGGCGACATGGCCCTAAATATAGGGTCAATAAGGCTACGGCTGTCTTTTTAATATGTTACGGATTTTCCGTACCTAGTTACAATTGCCCTTTTAGCTAAAAAATGAAATTGGAGATAAAAAAAGACCTTATAGCTTGGCAACAAGTACTATACGACATGATAGGCGGGCGTGACCTGCGGGAGATGGAGAGTTTGGAAGCTGAGGAACTTAATACGCAAGATTTGCATATTGACCAAGTAAGTGGTTTTCGGAATATCATAAGTGCAAGATGGATCGCACCAGCGATTTTTGTTTTTAAACTCTTGTATAAGGAAGTTCCAGCTATGCCTTATTTATATCCACGTCTGCATTTTTTCTTACGGTATGCTCAGGAAGCATACCACATACCGAAAAAGCTTTCACGCGGGTGGCTTAAGCAAAATATGAGCGACACCACACCCCCAAGTTTTATGTATACTAGCCGATCCTTTTTTCGTACCTATCCTCTACATTATCGAATAGCACGATTGACTATTGGTGAAAATTTTAAGCGTTTGTTGATTAATCCAGATAATTATGTTTTTTTAAGCTTACAACCTCATCCGCCTACCGACACACAAGCGCAGGCTGAGTGTGCTAAAGAATATGGTTATTGTGGATATATCGAAATGTTTACCGCTGTAGATTTTAATTTTTTAGCAGCGGGCTGTACATGGGTAAATGAGTTGGCGCAATAACCTACAAATAGGCATAAAACAACGTGAGATAATGACTTGTATAAGATAAATAGCTTTATAAAAACTCAAAACAAACACTAATGCGAGATCATATTGGCAAAAAAATAGTGGATATTATGATAGTAGAGTCAGATGACTTTCCTAATAACGAGCATATAGATCGAATCTATTTTGCATTTGAGGATGATAGTGTTCTTTTACTTATGAAATCAGAAGGTGAACATAAACATGTAGGGTTAGATGTGTTTACGATTAGTCGACATGGGGCTAGCTATAGCAAGCGCCGAGATCACTATTTCAGAGACCAGCGTGCCTTAACTCCTTTTATCGGGGCTACACTTACGTGTACATGGGATATATTGACGCAGCACTATGCGATGTGGATGTATGGGATGTCCTTCAATAATGGGTTACCATGGTTATTATTACAGCCTGAAAGTGGTTCTTTTTTGTTATATGCACAACCGCAGTTAAGTGTGCTACCTCCCAAGCCTCCTATACATTGTTTGCCTGAAAACCCTGCCCATATACGAAAAAAACTGTTACCTGAGCTTGACCTGCACCTTATTAATCATATTAAAGCTATTGATATCATGCCTGTTCATGGTGTTGATGATACCTCTTTGCCTTGTGCGGCAAAGAAAATTGCGTTTTCTTTTGCCCACTATGATCATGTAGTGCTGTTTAGCCCTGCGGAAGACAGAGATGAAATCAATATCGAGGTAATACCAGCAGCTACACACCAATCCAAAAATTTTATAGCAGCAAACAGCTTAAGTGCTTTCGTAGGAAGCTCTAATTTTAGCATCTATTCTGCATTTAATAATATCAATAATGGCTTTAATCTATGTTTATTATCCATGGATAATGTTAGCTTACATCCTAGGATTATACTCCAAAGCAAAAACAGGCAACTTTATATACACCACGTATTAGAGGCTTTACCATTAATGACTCCTTATCATCTAAAAAAGGGAGCGTCAACTTAATTGTGTAAAATTTGACCATAACGTAAAGTGATGTACAGGATATTTCTGCCAATTGTTAATTTCAAAAGGGAAAGCATATGCAACGAATTACCTAACCTTTACAATCATCTAGCAAAAGACTGCCTCCTATACGCTTCCCGATAATGCAGGCATATGCTATACTGCGAGATTCTTCACTCCGTTTAGGCGTTGCCTTTGCTGCGTTCTGAATGACGGGTTTTTTATACCCCATATTCTGCACCAAATTTCTAATTAGTTAACCCTGAAGTATTCAATTAAGACACGATTAGAGCCTAAAAATGACGTTTTTGAACATAAAATGGACACTTTTTTTGAGCAAAAATTGCAAGCTTTTTTACACCTTTTATGCAAAACCTTGCAATTGCTGTAAAAAAATCATTGCCCAAAGACGCTAGCTTCTAGGTGGCCGTCAAAATGCAACTAACAAAGGCAACTATTG
>JBCCVH010000084.1:0-2489 GCA_039195685.1 Bacteroidota bacterium
AGCCCCTTTGCTGCCTCTTTCCACAGATGATAACTATCTTATTGCACTACAAAAATATTTTAAGGCAGCTGAAAGGGGGAACAGAAAATTTTTAAAGGGACATTTAGATTGTCTCAAGTTTCTCACATCGGCAGATTTGCGCAATCTAAACTTACAAGGGATAAATTTTAGCCAAGCAACACTTCCTAAAGACCTGTCTAGTACTAATCTTACGAAAGCAAAACTCCCCCAAGACCTCTCAAAGCATAACCTTACCCATGCCAATCTTAGTAAAACCGACCTGACTAATGTTAAGCTCCCCCACGACTTGTCTAGCGTGAATTTTACAGACGCTAAACTTCCTAAAGACCTTTCAAATCACAACCTCAACCATGCCAATTTAACAGGGCACGATTTTATGGCTACTAACTTCGAGGGGACGCAGCTGGAGGATGCTATCTTGACTAAAACAACATGCGACTATCAACAATGCTTCCAAGATCATATAAAAGCCAATAAGCTTAGCGGCGGTAGCTGGTATAGCGAGAACCTACTTAAAGACTTGAAAAGCATTGCCCAAATTTATCCCCATTTCTCCCAAAACACCCACAAAGCAGCACTACTTCAGATTGCTAGTGGCTTAGCTTATCTGCCCTATTGGGAAGGTAAAGAATTTTATATCAAAGTTTACTATTGGTCATGCAAGCTGTTTTTGCTCAAAAAACAACTCAGCAGTGGGTTGGGAGAGCAGCTTGTGTGTTCACTAGGAAATTACTCATATGGACTTAACTATGAGGCAAAAAACTATTGCTGGCAAACCGACTACCCCCAAAACCAAGTCGAGGAAACAAAAGAGGCCCCACATGATAAATTTGAAGAATACTTGAAGACATTCCAAGCAGGACTGCAGAAGTACAATTGCCAATCGGAATACAGCTGGGGTTATGATTGGTACAAAGATAACATTGAAAAAAACATACAAGGGCTGCAAAAAACCTATCCCCGACTGACTATTCCAAAGCTCCAAAAAGAGGCGATTGACATTGCCTTTCAGCTTTCAACCCTCTATCAAAATCAACATTGGCACCTTCTTTTTCGCTATCTTTTTTTTCAAAATCGACTCATACGGTTCAAAATATCGGCTGGCATAGAGGTTGCGAATAAAGTATACTACAACCATCATAAGCCCTTGCCTGCTGCAATGCTGGAGTAGGAGCAGGATTGTTGAATATAGCATTGCTAGTTCACCTCTGTATTTTTAAGAACCCATTTTGCTACCCAAATTTTTGCGTAAAGGGAGGCAAGCTAATTGTGTAAAACCTTTGCAAATAAAAAATGTATTAGCCCATATTCTGTACCAAAAATATGCGTTTATGGTTCAATATAAAGGTTAAAAAGAAAAGTCACATGATGTTGACATTGGCCATTTTATAGAGAAATAGGTGCATCAAAGTATAGAGAAAGTATAAAGGAAGTTTCAAAATAGCTTATATGGTCTAGTAAAGCCTAATTTTTCTTTTTTGTTAGCTAAAAATTTTAAGAAATTTGGTGCGGAATAGGGAGATCAAAATTTTCTAAGAGGCAATAGCAAGCACCTACCTATCCCAAACATACAAAAATGTATTTTAAGATAACAAAATGTACGACTTAATGTACTTTTTATCAATATTATTTTTTTATACGATTTTTACCTATTAATATTGTGGCAGTTAGTTTACATACAACTTAACCACATTATTTTATCTTAAAATAACTAATATGGTAGCTATTAAAAAAAGAAATATACTCGCCTATCTTATGCTATGCGGGTTGCTAAGCCTGTCTAGTACGATACAAGCCGCATCTGTTGAGCACTCCAATGCGCAAAAAAGTTACGACTATACGCTGCAAAACCATGCCGACCAAGTGAGTCCGATCGAAGAGGAAGTCTATTTGGATATAGAGGAGATGCCGCGAGAGCTTACCACTATTATGCAGTCCGCTAGCAAAGATCATAAGGATGTCCCGCAACTATTGGCTATGGTGGCAGAAAACGTGCAAAATAGACAATATTACAAATACCTCTTTGCCAGTAATGGCCTTTTAGCGGACAGTACGGCTCAGCAAAAAGCGCATACCCTTAACTACCACCTTGTAAAAGCCCCTGCTGGGCCAGTGATTTGGCAAGTGCTCTCTTTTTTACACCAAAAGCCTTATCTAGAGGTAAAAGGATTGATACTGCCCAAAGATACACCACTCTGCCTTTCATGTGGGCATATAGCTATGCACCTTTTTGGTAAAAAGCTGCCTGTGCATAAAGCAGGTTGCCAAGGACAGCCCTTTCCTACTACAGCCGCCCCTGCTGCAGCGATTACCTGCTTCTATAGCGACCGCTTTACTAGCCAGCAGCAGCGACTGGTCATAAGCCAGATTGGAGATCAAGCTTTCCCACACCCTAAAAAGTTTATAACACCACAATCAGCGCATAAGCCCTCTTCCCAACCTATACAGCCTGTTACCACGCAAAACCA
>JBCCVH010000085.1:0-2368 GCA_039195685.1 Bacteroidota bacterium
GCTATTTTTTTGTCAAAATCATTGGCCTTCACCGTAATAGTGGTGTTTTCTTTGAAGCGCCTTGCGGTCTCTTTGACGATCGCAAAGGCCTGAGGCAGCATTTCATGTAAGGCACGTTCGGTGATGCGGGCTTGCTTCTCTTCTAGCTGGCTTATCTTTTCGTTGAGTTTAAGCTTCTCCCTGAGCTCGCCTGTATCGGCTACTTGTGTTTGTAAGGCCGTTATCTCTTGGGTGATGGTATCTGTCTTGCTCGCAAGAAAGGCCCGTAACTTGTCTGTTTCTGCACGGAGTTCGTCATGGCTGAGCTTGGCAAGCGTAGCATATAGGGTGTTGATTTTTTTTACATAAGGCTTTAGCCTTTTGATATTTCTTTCTGCTTTGGTGCCAAAGAGACGCTTTAAGAAACCGAACATATTTTTTGGAATTAAATTTAAGTTGCGCAAATATAGGTAATTTTTAGTGGATTTGATCGTAAATTAGCTACTTCGCCTGTAGCTCAGCACCGTGCTACGCATCGATGGCAAATGGCGAGTGCGCCTATGCTAGGTCACCTCTTGCCACATTTTTAAGGCACAAAAAAGAAAAAACAGGCTATACACCACGATATAAGCTATTTAAACATGGGACTATACATTACTCCCTCTATTGGGATGTGCCATGGTGCCTATACACGATCATGTAAGTACCTTAAGCTTTTATAGAGCCCCGTAAAAGAATTTTGGATATTGAATAGCGAAGCAGCATAACCAAGCAGGTCGTATACGCAGCCCAACTTGCAAAGCATTACGTATAGCCCATCATAAGCCCATACTTGATCATCCATGGACAGGTCGGGCAGCATAAGACACACTATTACACAAACTACACTGCAAAAATGCCCTTGAAAAGCGCATAGTAGCATCGTTGCGCAGCAACTTCCCAGCTTTATTAACCAACCACTATACGTCAATCTTGCCAAATGCTTCAGAAGATTAGCTTGTACGAAAAATTTTGTTTATACTTGCGGTACAAAGAAAATCTTATGTAAATCCTCACTAATGGTAGTGGGTTTTCGCTAGGCATTTGTACTATGCAAACGCTTATTTAAAAAAATTTTGACAGCTAATCATATCCACCCTTCATCAAACTTTTCGCTTATGAAAATCAATATAATCTTGACCCCACTACTTCTGCTATCGTTCGCTATTGGGAGATATGCGCCGATCAAGGCTTCTCGGACAAATGACAGAGACGATTGTATTTGTGAATTAGTGGTACGAGCAGAGCATATTCAACAAGAAAATGGTAAAGAGCTTAAGAAAATGGTCTCCCTTTCCCCTAAACTTGATCGGTTGATTATCACAAGATACTCAGATGAACAATCAACAACACAAGTGCTGCTGAACATTATACAAAAGAGCTATCAAGCACATTATAAGCGCAAAAGCGAAATTATGGCAACGCTGCAACCTTCATTTGAAAGGCTACTAAGCACAAAGCCGAATAACGAATACGATGCAAATAATGTAGAAAATTTTACGCTAGATAGTACAAAAGTGATTTTTGCTGCAGAATATGGTACTGCTCCTAGTCTATATGGTGATAAATATAAATATGAATATAAATATGAATATCCTATCGAAAAGGCATTAGCAATACGAACAGTGCACCCAAAAGCAATGGTAATATTCAAACATAATGGCGATAATCATAAAGCTATTCGAGATGAAGCTGGCAAGCTTAGCGTTGACAGTGCACAAAATATTACGGCCTTTTTTCTGAAGAGGCTAGGCACTGTGTGTGTACTAGCCGTAGGCTATGTATGCTATAGTCTTATTTTGATTTGGGAAAAGCGCTACAATCAGAATCATATACTTACAGCTACAAAGTTATTAAAAAAACCTTAAAATATTCCACAAAAAATATAGAGTTGTTTACACCTATGATACAAACATAGCTGGATCTACTGAGGGATAACATTTATGCTTAATCTTAGAAGCTATTAGTGAAACCCATATTTTTGGTGCAGAATGTAGAGTTAACCCTTAAATATAGCTAAAAACGTAAACTACACAAACTGTAAGGTCATGCTAAGCAGTGCGAAACATCTGCTGAAGCCACAAAAAACCTTCTTTATCCGTCACAATCAATAGTCGCCTTTGTTAGTTGAATTTTGACTGCTACTTAGAAGCTAGCGTCTTTGGGCAATGATTTTTTTACAGCAATTGCAAGGTTTTGCATAAAAGAGGTAGAAAACCTTGTAATTAAGCGCTTAACAAGGTCTCCAATTTCTTTAAAGTTAACCCTAACATCTCGGCAGCTTTAGCTTTATCCATCCCATGTGCTAAAAGCTTAACGATTGCGTCTTTAAAACCTCTTTGTTCTCCTA
>JBCCVH010000086.1:0-2356 GCA_039195685.1 Bacteroidota bacterium
ATTTTATTTAGCCAGCCTATAAAGCTTGTTTTTCGCTTTTCAGTTAATGCCTTTGCGAGATGCGTATAGCCATCACACAACGAATTACCTAACCTTTACACGTACCGAATGACAGCTTTTTTTACATCTCATATGGTGCAATGTCATCATCCAGCAAAAAACTTCCTACTATACACTTCCCGATAATGCAAGCATATGCTCTACTCAGGGATGCTACTACTGCCTTTAGATTTGGCTCAGGCATTACCTTCGCTCTGAATTACATTTAGGTGATCAAGGATTTTGAAGTCACTCATTGACAAACAGGAATATGCTGCACACAATTAAATTGACATTATCTTATTTATTTTTTGCGTAGCGCTAAAAATGATCCCTATTGCCCCATGCATAGCCCGCAAAAAACAAAGTACTGAAAAGTGCACCCCCTACTTGTCCCGCCAGCTGCATGCTCTTAGGTATCAGATCGGAAAAGTCAAATGGAACAGGCTGCTTTCCTGGCGTTTTATTCATTGGATTGGCAATATAACGCCTATACACACTAAGTGCCCAAAGACTATAGCCCACTGCTGTCCCTAATGCACCAAAAGCCACTGACTTTAAGACAATAGGCTTTTGCACTTGCCATACACTCAACGGAGGCTTGTCTTCATCGTTTTGTTCATAACGTGGGCGTATTTCTGATATTATTTTTCTACGGTATGTTGGTTTACCCGCTTGTATTGTGCCCAAGAGGCTTAAGCTGGTTTTGGCATGATGTCTGACCAAAAGGTGGTAGAGATTACTGCCCTGAGTAGCATAATCTAGCGGCGTTTTACCACTGCTATCCAAAGTGTTGATCCCAATTTGGGAGCTGGTGAGGAGGACCTTGATAACATCAATAGGAAACTGCAATTGCACAGCCACATGGAGCTGGGTTTGTGGAGTAGCAGGCTGTATGGGTTGGAAAGTAGGCTGATGAGCTGGGCTTGGCGTTATAAGCTTTTTAGGGTTTGGGAAAGCATGAGCTCCAATCTTGCATATCACTAATCGCCGCTGCTGGTTAGTAAAGAGATCACTATAGAAGCACGCAACAGCTGAAGCAGGCGCAGTTGTGGTAGGAAAAGGTTGCTCTTGGCAACCTGCTTTACCCATAGGCAGTTTTTTGTCAAAAAGGTGCATAGCCATCTGGCCACATGGCAAGCAGAGTTGTGTATCTTTTGGCAAAATGCATTCCTTTACCTCTAGGTTGGGTTGCAATCCTAAAAAAGAGAGCACTTGCCAAATCACTGGCCCTTCGGGGGCTTTTACAAGGTGATAGTTAAGGTTATGGGCTTTTTGCTGCGCTTCACTACCAGGCAAAAGGTCATTGCTGGCAAATAGGTACTTAACATAGTGTTGGGTACTAAGATCGTATGTAACCACCGCAAGCAGCTGCGGAAGACAGACTTGAGTTTGTGTAATGGCATTGAGGATCTTAGCTAGCTCTTGAGACATCTCTTCTATATCCAAGTAGGCTTCCTCTTCGATCGGACTAATTTGATCGGCATGATTTTGTAAGGTATAGTCGTAGCTGACGGGTGTAGCATCTGACAGCTGAGCTGGTGTGGCAGCTTGTAGCGTCCCAGCAAGGCTTAGTAGCCCAAATAGCACAAAATAACCGAATATATTTCTTTTGATTGGTTTATTTACGACCATATCTTATCCATTACAAATGTTTTTTAATTTCAAATTAAGCTATTTTCCTTTAGGAGGATTTAGAAATATAGTAACTCTACTTTAAATATCCAAAAATTTTATAAATGTTTATAAAACAGTTTACAAAAAATGAGTACTTTTAAGCATTTTTGTAAAAATAATTGATAGGAAAAAAGATCAAAGCAGTTGATGGATACTAGTAAGTGCCATTTGTATAGTACTTTTTCCCCTACATCTACAGGGTGTTGATAGACTGTTTTCTTTATTTGGCTTCTATTTTCATCTATAATTTTTTCCTTTTTTATCTTGTAGCACGTTACTTTTTTCCATGGTTACTTTTTTCCATCGTTGGGTTGCCAGTGTCGCACCCAAAAAGTTTATAGCTCATCGCTAATGCTAATACTCCTACCCCTATTCCTATTCCTATCCCTATCCCTACCGCTACTCCGCTAACAAAAACGTTCTCTTTTGGTGCCGCTTGCCATATACTCGGATTGTCTTCATCGTTTTGTTCATGACCTGGAGGATTGTGTTCATCGCTTTGTTTATAACGTGGGCGTATGTCGCCTGACATTGTTTTGATATATGTTGGTTCAGTCGCTTGTATTGTGCCAAAGAGGCCTAGGAGGCCGCATAGCATAAGATGGCCGAGTATACTTCTTTTGATTGCTTTATTTACTAC
>JBCCVH010000087.1:0-2315 GCA_039195685.1 Bacteroidota bacterium
ATGTGTCCGCTAATCATGATTGTCTCGAAGCAGGCTTCTGTGCGGCGGTGGGTGTTTCTGTTTTGGGGGGTATATTCAGGTGTACATCGATCATTGATGTATCGATTTAGGCCAATAATGGGCACGTGTTCAATTTGCGCTTTGATATAGGCAACTACTTCTTCGGGCTGCTTGCCGCTTCCATAGTCTTCCAAATAGGTACATAAAGATCGCTTCCATGCAATCCAAGCATTCAAAAAATCTATATGATTTTGTTCCTCATTGTTATTTTTTGGCGGGCTAACCCAGTGAGGGAATAATTCTCTTCTTATTTTCTTAATAGCCGCAATAGCAGTGCACATGGCCTTTTGATATGCATTATGTATTTTTTCTATTTCCTTAGGATCAGCCTTCACTTTATACTTTCCTTCAAATAGTTGGATCGGCAATATGGGGTTACCAGTGCATACGTTCCAAGGAGTATCCTCTGGATTTGTATAGTTGGCTATTTCAATAAAAATCTTTACATCTGTGTTTTCTAGCATAGTTTTAG
Organism: Bacteroidota bacterium; assembly: GCA_039195685.1. GTDB lineage: Bacteria > Bacteroidota > Bacteroidia > Cytophagales > Amoebophilaceae > JBCCVH01. The sequence goes on from JBCCVH010000087.1 coordinate 533, forward strand.
TATCTAAAATAATCTGATCCGCTATGGCTAGGATAAAGAAGAAAGGCACAGCTAACCTCTTTGTGACATGTACAATGATTTTGCGGTTTGTTTTGTCTTTGTAGGCTTGCAAGGCATTTTTAAGTATGATATAATGCGAAAACCCACAAAGCTCTAGGTGTTGTACTATCTGAGATGCTATTGCTTGATCACATGGTGCTAAGTCGATCACAAGGCCTTTGTTGGTGTTACTTTCGCTTAACAGCTGAATGGTATGGGTAATTTTACGTAGGGAATTATCGCCAGTACCCCCATAGCTTATGGTTGGGTAGATGGTGAGCTTAGCGATGTGAGGGGTTTTAGTGGCTTTCTGCAGGGCTTTTTCATATTCATAGCTAGTGGGCAAGTGTTTGGTTTCGTATAGTAGATAGGTGCCACCTAATACGAGCATGGTGAGAAGATAGAGGCTAGCTATGCTAACCCTCATGTTTTTTAAACTTTTTTCTATGATTATCATAACCAATATATTGCATTGACCCCTCTATATGTAAAGGTCTCTTTGCGGGAATGATGAAAGTTTTTTAGGTATATCTAACTAACCTTAATTAGTAAATATAGTAATGTTTCGATACCAAGGCAACTTTTATCCATAAAAAGGGAGAAACTAACAGCTTGTTTAGGATGTAAATTCCTGTAGAAAAAATAAAGACTATTGATAAGAAAACCCGTTGTCAGGCGCTTTGTAGGTTAGGAAGGGAATAGACTAGACTTATGATTTGATGCTATCTTGCCTAATTGTTGTGAGTTTTTCGCGTAGGGGTTTCAACTTTTTCGCCGCAGCCTCAAACCAGTATGCTTTTACGCCTTCATACCATGCTATGGCTTTATACATAAACTTTTTTTGCTGGGCTTTTTTATTTTCGATAGTTTGTTGCTCTTCTTCGGTTGGTGTGTATTTACGTTTATTCGTTTGTGTATGCTCCGCTTCTGTAAAGGTGGCTTCTTCATAAGCCCTGTTTGCATACTGATCGCCAAAAAGAGCAACTACAGCGCATAAAGTGTATTTGTTAAATAGTAGTCTTAAAATCATTTGGTAATTTTTGTGTAGTCTATATAGGGCAAATATAGTTATTTTTTTTAAGAAGGAAAAATTTTTTAGGGACATTTCAGCCGAGAATGAGAGGCTAATGGATAAAAGGACATTTATGGTGTTAGCTTTTATAATGGTGCACGTATAAAAACAGCTATAAAGGCGAGGCATAAGAGCACTATCGTGGGGTGGATACAATTTAGTGACAAGTTTGTATCCAAGAAGGCCTTTCGGCTATACAAAATATAGACACTTCCTTTCCATTACTGTCTTGAGGAAGGGCATTTGGTATAGGGGCGATGATTCTAGCTGCATGGGATAGCAAAGCTTAAAAAAATCTAGCCTACATACAATAATAGAGGATAAGATCGCCAGTGCTGTGGACAGCTGAGGACAGGTTACTCAGAAGCAATGGCAAACTAGACAACACACAAGATATTGCAGCTTATGGAATACCACAAAAAAGTGGTAAAAAAGAGGCTAAAACAATAGTGATAGAGGTGCTTCTTTGGATGTTGTCAGGTCATATGTAGCCAATCAAGAGAGGGCTTGATGCGCTGCTAAAGCAGCCGTTCGCCCTATTTTTGTTCAAAGAAGCCTTTAAACCCGCTCTTGTGCAGTTTTTCAAGCAAAAAGAAACCTGCGTAGCCGCACCCAAAATAGCGCTAACAAACACTATGTACACGCTAAGCGGCTAGTGCTTGTGGTGGCGTA
>JBCCVH010000088.1:0-2269 GCA_039195685.1 Bacteroidota bacterium
ATTTCAGGGTTAACGAATTAATCTTTACAATCAATTACAAGATCACACGGGTTTCATCGCCTTGTTGCTGTAGACACTTTACATACTCTAGATGTCCATTAAAAGTAATCCCTATAGGTTTTTCCATACTTATTTTTTATAGTGATATCAGCACCTTGTTGGACTAGAAACTTGACACAATCTAAATGTCCTTTTTGAGCAGTTAAGATCAAAGCGGTGTTCCCCCATTTATCTTGAGCATTGATATCAGCACCTTTTTCGACTAGAGACTTTACACAATCTAGATAGCCGTAACAGGAACTCAATAGCAAAGCGGTTTCTTCATACCACTTATTTCTGACATTAATATCAGCATCTTGTTGTAGTAGAAACTTTAGACAATCTAAATGTCCCATACGGGCACTCCATAGCAACGCTGTGTAGCCATCATCAACTTTAGCATTGATATCAGCGCCTTGCTGTAGTAGAAACTTGAGACAACCTAAATGTCCCATACGGGCACTCCATAGCAATGCTGTGTATCCGTCATCAACTCTAGCATTGATATCAGCACTTTGTTCCACTAGACACTTTACCATATCTAAATGTCCTTTTTTAGCACTAAATAGCAAAGCGGTGTCTCCATTCTTATCTCTGATATTGATATCAGCCCCCTTTTCCACTAGAAACTTTACACGTTCTTGATGGCCAAGCTGGACACTCAGGATCAAAGCATTATCTCCATACTTATCGGTCGCATTAATATCAGCACCTTGTTCTACTAGATATTTTACAATTTCTAAATGTCCTTTTTCTGCACCCAATAGCAAAGCAGTTTTTTTGCCTAAATTTTTGGCATGGATATCGGCACCTTGTTTTACTAAGTACTTTACACAATTTGCATGGTCCTGCTTAGCACTCCAATGCAAAGCGGTGTATCCATTTTCATTTCTAGCATTGATATCGGCACCTTGTTGACGTAGAAACTTTAGACAATCTAAATGTCCTTGCTGAGCACTCAATAGCAAAGCAGTATCTTTATACTTATTTCTAGTATTAACAATAATATTGTAGTTGTTATAGAACGCCACTAATAATTTTATATCCCCAGTTTTAGCTGCTTCAAACCATTCTACTGAATACGATTGCATTGAACTTTTTTGTTGCGATCCAATTCTATATGGTATTGGGGGCTGTTTACTAGGCACCACTGGCACTGGTATGGAAGGGTAGAGGGTATGTTTTAGTCGGTAATGCTGGTAATATGGACTATCTTCAGCCGACACCTTTCCAGTTTGGGTAAAGACCTCTACAGGATCTACCCTATCCTGTACAATGTGTATAGTGATATCAGCATTCGCTCCGTAAGGTTCGGTAAGGTCAGATGCCACCCAATTAGTCGGAGTACTGGGATCAGGAGAATGTGCTGGCATATTTACTTTAAGCTTATTGGCGATGGTTTGGATTTCCTGCGGGCCGCCGCAAGTGCCTTTTTTGATCTGCATACGAGCCATAAAAGCTGTTACAAGCGTGCTAAATGCAGTGGAATGCAGGGAGGTAGGGTAGTGGGGGGGATTTTGTAAGATTTGGTGTAGTTGATTGAGATAGTAAGCAGGCGGACAACCAAAAAGTTGCGCTATTCTTGCTGCAAGTTTAGCTGAATTTTTCCTCACAGGGAGCAGGTAGCCCATGATGATGGTCGTGTAGAGGCATTGTCCATTGGCTGAAATCAAGAGTTGATCCAGCGGCAAGGGAACTGATGCTGCGACCTTGTGCTCGTCTTCACTATTCAAATAGGCTTCTTGGGTGATGGGTTGTACGTCATGGCGTGGTAGTGTATCATCTAGCTGCTGAGCTGGTCCTGCTGCTTGTATCGTGCCAGACAGGCCTAGCAGCCAGCATAGGATAAGATGAAGATGGCGGCCAAGTATACTTTTTGGAGTTGCTTTATCGACTACGATTTTATTCATTATAAATGTTTTTGGAGTTGAGTTAAACTATTTTTCTTGTCCTGTGGCAAAGGTTCCAAAGTATAGTAGTGCTATTTTACATATCCAAAAATTTTATAAATGTTTATAAAATAGTTTACAAAAAGTGAGCACTTTTGTAAAAATAGTTGACATAAAAAAGTATCAAAGCAGTTGACAAATACTAGTAGGTGCTACTTGTGTGGTACTTTTTTCCTTATAACTTAGCTATCTATGACACAGATGCGACTCCTGATTTTGCCCCAAAACATGCGTTGATATAGCATAACTCTATCTGGGTCTTACCAAAAAAATTACGAGGG
>JBCCVH010000089.1:0-2204 GCA_039195685.1 Bacteroidota bacterium
ATATTTCGCACCAAAAATATGCGTTTATAGCTCAATATGAAGGTTAAGTTGCGTCACATGAGGTGCCAAACTGGCTATTTTACAGAAAAGTAGGCGTATCAAAGTATAGAGGACATTTAGAGAAAGTTTCAAAATAGCTCATATGGTGCAGTATAGCCTGTTTTTTATTTTTAGTTGTCTAAAAATTTTGAAAAATTTGGTGCGGAATGGGATAATCTTGTCCAAATGAATAGTGCAGGGTTGTAAAGGTTAGCTCAAAGGGCTTGATTGGCTGTACTGGACAGCTAAAAGCCACGAGCTTTGACACTTAGGCTTGTCATTAGACTACTAAAAACCCGCTTACCAAAAAACTCACAAGCAAATAATTGGTGAGGGTAATTGAATCTTTTTTAGCAGGGGGGTGGCCATATTGATTGGGCGCAGGGGTCCCTGGCAGCAGGCCCAGCACGGCTAGTAAAATGTTGATCAGCAGTGGGCTAGCCAACAAGAGGAAGGGTAAAATTAGCCACCAACCACTTACATTTAAGTCATGCACACGCCGCACCAGCAAACCTATTTGGGAGATAAGGTGTAGCAACGTTAGCAATGCTATACACAAAATCCCCAATACAATACGCATTGGTACTTGCGCTACTGCAGCGATATCATGCGATAAGATAGCCTCTTGATGTTCCGCGACCCACTTAAAAGGAACGCTAAGAAAAATATTGACAAACAGGGAGAGTATATAATACACCAATAGAAAAGCACAATATTCATCTCGATTAGCTCTGCCACTAAAGGTAGCATACCGCTTTGTAAGTGTATTTTTATAACTTTGGATTATAGAAATACCATTATGCTTTGTGGTTATATATTTCATGATTTACTTGATCGTCTGCGTGCCCAGTGCTAATATACCAAATTTATAATAGTGTCTATGCATAAGATCACCGCCAAAATCCAATGGGTGTTAGCTACATTATCTTTCCTAGCTGGAGGGTTGCCATAGTCATTTTCCTTAGGACTACCTTCCATAAAGCCTAGAAAAGCGAAAAATGCATTCATAGTCAATACTCCGTGAATGCCAATATTATTTAGCAAAACAGCGAGGAAAAGAATCAAAAGCACCCACCAACCGCTGGTATCTAAGTCATGCAATCTACGTACTTGTAAAGCCCAAAAAGGGATCCCGTGTATCATGCCCATAAATTCTAGAAATAAATACCCAAATGCAACACTGTATGACAATTTTGCTATGCGAATACTCAAGTAACCATCATGTTTATCAATAAACGTAGACATTGCACAACCAAGAAAGGCTGTTCCAATAAGTCGATAGGTATAAAAAACTATCATAAAAGCACAATATGCTCTCCTGTTGGCTCTACTACTAAAATTTGCATAGCGTTTCGTAAGTGTATTGGCATATCTTTTGAATAAGGACATGGATATTTAGATTTATAAAATTTATATAGGTCAACCGTTGTTCCTCGCACCCCAAATATAGCAACTTTTGGGCATAATGCATGTATAATATTTACTTTTATAAGCACTAATACCACATAAAGCGGTGTCCTTTTAGCAATGGCATAAGGCTATCGCTACTCCTCACAAGACACACTTCGATATAAGGAAAAAGCCATTTTATAAGCGCAGTTAGATCGGGTTTTTTGATTTTTTGCCTAAAATTATTTGCTTTTTTTACTTTTTGATGGGATTACCATAAACATTTATTATATTTGCGGAGTTCCAATGGGCTTTAATTACATTTGCTATAGTACAACAACAGATAAACAATAATTATGAATGACGATAAAACCTATATCCTTATTAGCTTTTTTGCTTTCCTCTGCCTTAACTTGATCGTAGGCTGGGTGAAAGGCCGTAATGTGACTACCCTAAAAGACTATGCGCTTGCTAATCGTGGGCTAGGCACAGGTAGCTTAATGGTGACGATTATTGCAACAGTCATAGGGGCAAAATATGTGACATGCAGAATCGTAGATCCTTATGAGCTTGGACTTATAGCACCTTTTATAGATTCTATTGGATATATGGTATCAGCTTTATGGCTAGGGCGGTATGTCTTTCCTAAGCTATTGCGGTTTAAAGATTGCTATACGCTCGGAGATATTATGTGTCGGCTTTATGGCAGTAATGCGCAAATAACTACGGGGCTGTTATCTGCCCTGACTTCAATTTTATTTATTGTAGCTCAATTG
>JBCCVH010000090.1:0-2172 GCA_039195685.1 Bacteroidota bacterium
AAAAATTGCAAGCTTTTTTACACCTTTTATGCAAAACCTTGCAATTGCTGTAAAAAAATCATTGCCCAAAGACGCTAGCTTCTAGGTGGCAGTGCAAATTCAACTAACAAAGGCAACTATTGATTGTGACAGATAGGGAAGGTTTTTTGTGGTTTCAGCAGATGCTCTACACTGCTCAGCACTACGTATAGTTTGTGTTATTTACGCTTTTAGCTATACTTCAGGGTTAACTACGTACTTGGTCGACAACGCACTGCTGTACATCCGCTTGAGGAAATACACCCCCTATAGCTTCCTTGAAACCTTTTAAGTTATCGATACACGCTATGAGTATATCCTCAACGCCTCGACTCTTGAGATCGTTTAGGACTTTTAACCAATAAGAGGAACGTTCTGTTTTAGCTATGTACATTCCCAGCAGCTCCTTTTTTCCATGCTGATTGAGCCCAAGAAGGCAATAGACAGCTTTGCTTACAATGCGGCCTTCTTCCCTTACTTTGAAGAAAATGGCATCCATCCAAACAATCACATATAAAGCTTCTAATGGGCGATTTTGCCACTCCTTGATTTTTGCGATAACGTTATTGGTAATTTGTGATATAAATGCTTTTGATACGTTTGACCCATACATGTCTTCAATATACTTGGCAATATCGGCTTGGCTCATTCCCCGAGCTGCCAATGCGATGATTTTTTCATCTACAGCGCTGCTCAGTGTCATTTGTCGCTTTTTGATAAATTGAGGCTCATAAGTACCATCTCGATCTCTGCTCGGCTCTATTTCTACATTTCCATAAGAGGTTTTTATGGTTTTTCGAGCCTTGCCGTTTTTTCGATTTTCTTTACTTTGTGAGAGATGTTGTTGCAATTCTTGCTCCAAAGCGGCCTCTACGATCATCTTGATCATAGGTGTTATGGCTCCATGCTGCCCTGACAGCTCTTTGTTGTTTCGAAGCTTCTTTACAGCTTCTTCTTTTAGTTGTTCCCATACAGGGTTTTTTCCTTTGTTCATAGTTATTTTTTTTAAAAATTTCAGGTCAATTTAGTTATTGTTTGACACAGTTGAATGATCTAACGTATAGCGCCGTTTTTCAGTAGATACGTTATACAAGTTAAATGACTTTCGCGGAAACTGAACGCTAAGGCAGTGATGCCCTTTTTATTGCGGTCATGGATATTAGCGCCTTGTTGGAGGAGATATTTTAGACAAGCTAAATGGCCTTTGTAGGCACTCAATAGCAGTGCCGTGTTTCCATCTTCATCTCTTGCATGAATATCAGCACCTTGCTGCACTAAACACTTTGCAATATTTAAATTTCCAGTGTAGACACTCCACATCAATGCCGTGTATCCATGTTTATCTTTAATATTAATATCGCTACCTTGCTGTACTAGATACGTTACACAATCTACATGTCCTTTATGCGCACCCCATCGCAAAGCTGTGTATTGATCTTTATCTCTCTTATGAATATCAGCACCTTGCTGTACTAGATACTTTACAGAATCCAAGTGTCCATTTCGAGCACCCCATATCAAAGCCGTAATTCCCTGTGCATTGCTAGTATTGACATCAGCACCTTGCTGCAGCAGAAACTTTATAGCATCTAAGTGTCCGTTGTAGGCACTAAATAGCAAAGCGGGATAGCTATCTTCATGTATGGCATTCACGTCAATATTATAGTCGTTATGTAACGATTTTAACAATGGTGTGTTCCCCGCTATAGCTGCCCTATGCCACTGTTGTAGCACTGCTTTATCAGGTTGTTTTTTGATAAAGCTGGATAGATAGTTAATTACATCTTTTTGGCTTCTTGCTGCTGCCCATTGTAAGGCAGTTTTGTACTGCTGTTCTGTCAATGTTACATTAGCATCTTGTTGGACGAGATATTTTACACAAGCTAAATGTCCATTAGAAGCACTTAATACCAAAGCCGTATCGTTATCTTTATTTTTGGCACTGATATCAGCCCCCTGTTGCAGTAGAAATTTTAAACAATCTATATGTCCTTTATAGGCACTCCATAATAAAGCAGTGTCTCCCTCCGTACTTCTAGTATCCGCATTAATATTATAGTTGTTATACAGCTCTTCTAATAATTTTCTATTCCCAGTTTTGGCTATCTCAAACCACTTTTGTAGCACCGCCTGATCAGGCGGTGCTTTTTTTGC
>JBCCVH010000091.1:0-2169 GCA_039195685.1 Bacteroidota bacterium
CTGATATAATTGATTATTTTGTTTCTTAGTTTTTTTATGTACCGCAAATCTAAAGGGTTGTAAGGTCTACTATAGCCTTTTTTGCTTTTTTACGCATGCAAGATGCTCCTTTCGTATGGGACATCGCGCCAATGGGCCTACTGATGGGGCAATACTTCCAGTGGTCGCTAGGTGATGTAAGTGTGAGCGTAGTCGCTATTGCTGGAGAAGTGTAAAAGCAGCGGATATGCAAAGCCAGTTTCATACTATTAGGCATCAACCCTAGCCTCTGCTCCAGTATTCGTATAGCAGGGATACTAGCCTACATTGGTAAGGCTTCTCTTTACCGCTTAGTTAAAGGGCCACTTTGCGGCTATGGATCCGAATTTGCCTGTGACTTTTTCTTTGACTTCTGTGAATTTAGATTTGGGGTTATACCTTTGATGTTGGGTATACTTCTCTGCATCCTGCTCTAGCTTTTCGATGACTTTGTCTACAAGGGTGTAGGCTATATCTGCCAATCCTAGGGCATAGATGATATGGAGGAGCAGGCTATCTCCCAAAGCTGTTGTAGCTTTTTTAGGTGTTTGTTGCTGTTGTTGCACTTCGGCTTGGGAGGTGTTTGTTGATGCAGGGGCCTGTTTAGGTGTGTGGTTGTTGGGTTTTTGATAATACCATATCAAAAACTTAAAGATAAATAACAATCCAACCACTCCCAAGAAAGAGCCAAATAGATCAGCTATCCCTATACCAATGTATTCCGCAGCGCGAGCTGCATCATTGCCCGTGTTGCCATCATCATTAGGGGCGCTCCCCCAATAGTTGTTAAAAAAGTTGTCTACTATCTCCTTCCCGGGTAAAATCTTTGGATACAAACCTTTCATAGTATCTCTGTTTGGTAGCAGCTTTGTACATTGTTTTGTTACGAATTTTTCTAACTTTTCATGCCCTTTACTCCACCGAAAAAGTTTGTTTCCAATAATTGCAGCTGGCACAGCAAGAACGGTAAAGGGGAGTATCTGGGAGGTAGTTAAGAATGGAGCACCTAAAGTAGGTGCCATCCACATTCCACTTACACCATCTTTAAACGTTCGTTTGTTTATCTTAAAACCAAAATACTTATACAGTAGATAACTGATGGTTCCAAGACCAAAAATAGCTGAAATCCTTGGATACTTTGTTGCGGCGTTGTAGAACGTACGCCACATGCTCTGTTGATCTGCTGCCCCTTCCTGTGCTGCTGCAGGGTTGCTGGCACTTGTAGTGCTTGCGGCTGGAGGTACTACAACTGCAGCTGGTACTGTACTGGCTGCACTTATACCAGTTCTGGCTATGTTCCAAATACTATTTAAAGATTCAGATATGTCGTCTGTTGATGAAAACCAACTAGAATCGTTATACGTCATTTGTTCTATTTGGCTATTGGAACTTGTTGGGGCCGATGATACTACAGCTGTGGACTGGATTGCTTGCGCATTTGTGCTCAAATCTGGGCTAATGGCGGCAGGCTTGAGATATGAGTACGCTAAAGCTATTCCTGCGGCAATGAATACGCCTGTGGCCATAAGAGCCTTATGCTTCTGCACAAATTTCTTACTTTGTGAAAAAATATTTTGTCTGTTTTGCTTTACCTGCAGATTGCTTTGTTCGTTATTATTTTGGTCTATTTCAACAGCATCTGGTTTTTGCTGTAGCCTCTCCTTCATCATCGCTTGGGATGAGTTGGTATTGCGTAGGAAGAGCATAAAAAAGACCGCCAATAGGCTAAAGCGAAGAGCACTTTTGTGTTTGTTTGTGATGTGTGTATTTTTCATGGTGTTGTCTTATGGTTTTATTCGTATGTGCTAGACCTGCTCGCAAGCCTAGCAGTTGGGGGCAATTTTACGTAAAAGTTTTGATATTTCCAAATTTAAACTTACAAAAATGACCCCTTTTGCGGATAAAAAAGGAGCTATAAATTGCCTATAAAGGCAGTAAGTCTACATTTTAGCAAATTTTTAGAATTTAAAATCATTTTAGTATATTTTTAAAAAATACTATTTTTGTCTTGTCTTGTACAACTAAAATCGTGCGCCATTGCTAGTTATAAATGAGGTTACTTGCTGCTTTCTGCACAACGTTGCGCATCGATTTCTAATGTTTTTATTCCTTTTTATAATACACAATCTTTTTCTTCAAATTGGCAGCTTA
>JBCCVH010000092.1:0-2143 GCA_039195685.1 Bacteroidota bacterium
GAGGGTTAGCATAGCTAGCCTCTATCTTCTCACCATGCTCGTATTAGGTGGCACCTATCTACTATACGAAACCAAACACTTGCCCACTAGCTATGAATATGAAAAAGCCCTGCAGAAAGTCACTAAAACCCCTCACATCGCTAAGCTCACCATCTACCCCACCATAAGCTATGGGGGTACTGGCGATAATTCCCTACGTAAAATTACCCATACCATTCAGCTGTTAAGCGAAAGTAACACCAACAAAGGCCTAGTGATCGACTTAGCACCATGTGATCAAGCAATAGGATATGAAATAGTACAAAACGTAGAGCTTTGTGCGTTTTCGCATTATATCATACTTAAAAATGCCTTGCAAGCCTACAAAGACAAAACAAACCGCAAAATCATTGTACATGTCACAAAGAGTTTAGCTGTGCCTTTCCTCTTTATCCTAGCCATAGCGGATCAGATTATTTTAGATACTAAAACTATGCTAGACAACACAAATATAAAGACTTTTGCTAGCATAGCCAACTATACAAGTCCAGAGGATAGTCTCTTGAAGGTATGCACTGGTAACCTCATATTGCCGATCCAACTATTTGAAGGAAAGTATAAAGTGAAGAATGATCCTAAGGAAATGGAAAAAGTACATAATGCATATCAAAAGGCCATGCGCACTGCTATTACATGTTTTGAGCAAACAAGAGACAGATATCCATTCCCTCTCTATATTAAACAAAAATCTAGTAGAATAGCTAATGACTATGAAGATCTATGGATGCGATCTTTATGTACCTATTTAGAAGACTATGGAAGCGGCAAGCAGCCCGAAGAGGTAGTGGCCTATATCAAAACCCAAATTGAACACGTGCCCATTATTGACCTGAATCGATACATCAATGACCGATGTACACCTGAATATACTCCCCAAAACAGAAACGCCCACCGCCGCACAGAAGCCTGCTTCGAGACAATCATGATTAGCGGAGAAATAAATACTAGATTGGTGAAAAAGATCAGGCCCCTGATCCAAAGTGTACATTACGACCCTAATATAAAAGGGGTCATCATTGTTTGGGATAGTCCAGGCGGTGAGGTATCACCTACAAAGGTACTCTTACACTTGCTAAAAAAGCTCAATGTCGCCAAGCCTATCATACATGTGGCTACTTCTCAATGTGCATCGGGAGCTTATCTGTTAGCAGCTGGAACAGGTGAGCAACTTATTGCCTATCCTAATGCTTCCTTAGGCTCTATAGGCGTAATGGCAGATTTGACGAATGTTCCCCTAAGCTTAAAAAGTTTGGAGGAGATAGCAAAAATACAGGAAAAGCTAGCGCAAACCAGGCAATGGATGATCGAAACAATAGCCCAAAACCGTGCCAAGCGCCTTGGCATCAACCAAAAAATATATCGCCAAAAGCTATACGATACAGAAGCTAGATTATATATCGCTACCCGAGCACAAGAAGAGCAACTTATAGATCGGATCGGGACCTTACAAGATGCTATCGATGTACTAAAAGAACAGACAAAGCTAGACCTGCCTGTCTACTACAGCGATAATGAAACAAAGCGAATTAACGCTTGATGCCTACTCAAGCTACTTGTAGAAGAACCTCATTGGTGCTTCAGGGTCTCCCCTTTCAGCGTTATTTTAAGAGGCCCCTTAAAGGCTTTAGGTGTAGAAAAAGTGCGTATTTGGGGAAGTACATTGTATATCTAACCCATATCTTTTACCCAAAATGTGCTTTTATAGTTTAGTATGCAGCCACATGACTTGAATCCTCATGTTCACACAAGCGGAACAAGCATAAATGAATAACCCTAGCTACACACCAACCGAAGAAGCGCAAAAAGCCATCGAAAATAAGCTGCTAGTCTTTTCCCTTTTATGGGTAAGATGTTGCTTTGGTATCGCAACATTACTATATTCAGCAGCTAAAGGCAGTCAAATATACCTAAAAAATTTTCATCATTCGCGCAACGAGACCTTTACATATAGAAGGTTCAATGCAATATATTGGCTATGATAATCATAGAAAAAAGTTTAAAAAACATGAGGGTTAGCATAGCTAGCCTCTATCTTCTCACCATGCTCGTATTAGGTGGCACCTATCTACTATACGAAACCAAACACTTGCCCACTAGCTATGAA
>JBCCVH010000093.1:0-2143 GCA_039195685.1 Bacteroidota bacterium
ATTATCGAGAACTAAACTATATACCATGAATACACCGCTATTTATAGCTTTTATAGTCTTTTTATTTGTCAACCTAGGACTAGGCTTGTACAAAGGCAGAAACGTGAAAACGATGAAAGATTATGCCCTTGCCAATCGGTCGATGGGAACTGGGACATTGATGATTACGATCTTTGCGACTGTTGTGGAGGCGCGATATGTAACAAGTACGCTTATTTCAGCACAACATGGAGAAAAGGGAATACTTAACGCTTTAGGAGCTGTGTTAGGTTTTTCAATCGGGGCCCTGTTTTTAGGGAGAGTAGTATTTCCTAAGTTAGTGCGATTTAAAAATTGTTACACGCTAGGAGATATTATAGGGCAGCAATATGGTCCTAAAGCACAGTTATTTACAGGCATCATCTCAGTTTTTTTGTCTATAATGGTTATTGCTGGGCAATTTATAGCATTAAAAAATATTGCTACCATACTTGATTGTAATGCTTATATTATTATCGGGTTGGTAGGTATAGCAGTGATTTTGTATACTTTTTCAGGAGGAATGCGTGCTGTAGCCGCTACCGATATCTTACAGTTTGCATTGGTGATGGGGGGCTTCGGTTTTATAGCTTACCAAGTATTAGAATTAAAAATAACTAAAAAAGACAACATAACGGAGATTGATAGCATAGGTACTTTTTTCAGGTTGGTCAAGGAAAAAGCAACTGAATTGAAAAGTAACCACCTAACGCTTCTAGGACGTAGTGGGAAAAGATACTTTTCTGTTTGTATGGGAGCTATCGAGAATAATTTGATTTTCTTTTCTCCCCCTATTATTAATCGAATATTGGCTGCGCGCAACCGCCCTCAAATACGCCAAGCTTTTACAGGATTTGCAGTGTTTTATCCTATATTGCGTTTGGTGCTTGGGTTTATTGGTTTTGGTTTGTTATTAACTTATGGGTTTGGTGAGGGTGTAGCACGGATATCGGAGCTAGGTGTCTTTAGTATAGTGGAAAAGCATCTCTTCCAAGGTAATAGTGTCTCTGGTAATATGATAAAATGCATATTACTGCTGACCTTTTTAGGTGTCATTATGTCTACGGCTGACTCTTTTCTTAATGCGTTGGTAGTGGTGGTAGTACGGGATATTCTACAATATAAGCAATCAAAAAAAGAGGTAGATCGAGAAGTGCTTAGGCATGTCAAAAAAATAGCGTTAGCAATAGGTATGGCAAGTATTTTGCTTAGTTATTGCTTCTTATATTTTAAGGCTTTCCCTGTTACAATTACATATTTAGCCCAAGCGCTTTTTGGTTGCTTTGGTATATTGTTGGTTGCGACTGCTTTTAGGTTTAAAGGCAACGCGAAAATTTTCTTCGCTAGTATGAGCTTATTTTTAACTTTAGTAACTTCAATGAGTATTTTATTCTTAATCAATGATCCTAAATATTTAGGTCGGGATTTTAGAAGCCAAATTCGTTTTGTAATGATGCCGATATTATTGGTAACCACTATTGCCTTTTTGTTTATCCATAAAATAGTCTACGGTCGCCTTACGTGGGAGCAGCCCAAAGTAAAGGGTGAAGCAATACGCCAAATGGGCGGCACTAGAGAGAAATGGCGTACAATTTTTTTAAATCCTTTGGTTTGGGCGAAAGATACCTTTGCCCGCTATGGGAATGAGCCTACGTCTGTAGGGTTCTTTTTGGCACTCAGTTCAGCAGTACGTGTAACGATTTCACCTCGTTTTCATGAAGAGTATACGATGATCTTTACCATGCTGAACCTATTTACGGTGTTGCTTTGTGCGCTACTGATGATACACGTGATGTGGCGGCAATCTTTTAAAAGCTACTTTCCACTCTTCTATTATGGTGCACTGATCTACATACTTCCCTTTATGCATATGTTGCTCTTCCTATACCAGCCACAGAGTATAATACTTATGATTCAACTGGCCATGTCGATCATATTACTACACCTATTGGTGGACTGGCGTAGCTGGTGCTTGTTCACGATCATAGGCTGGGGTATAGCGGGTATCGTTTATTGGGGTACTTATCTACCGCCTAAAATCGCAGCCCTTGAAGTCATCACACTTAAAAGTTATGATCTGATTTGGATTGGCTTTGTAACGTTTGCCACTGCGCTTGGCATGGGC
>JBCCVH010000094.1:0-2036 GCA_039195685.1 Bacteroidota bacterium
CGTCTATTTGGCTGATCAACCGCAAGAGGCGGGTACGTTTTTTGGGATCAGATTGTACATGCGCCATTAATGTACGGCAATGGACAGTAAAAATTTCGTAAATTTTAAAATCATTTCTTTTTGTTTATGTATTAGTGCTAAAATAGCAAGGCAAGTATACAAATGTTATGTGGGAAAAATATTATTTATAGTTTTTGTAAAAGTAATTTATTTTACTTGCTGCATCCCTTAGATAAGATAGGCGGATAGATTTTTAAAAAGGTAGGGGGGGTTATTTCTGCTTGGATGGGGTGTACTTTATTGGAATAATTTTGTAAGGTGTAGTGGTAATTTTTGGGGCAGAAGAGGTAGCTTATTTGGGGCAACCTAATGATGATA
This sequence comes from Bacteroidota bacterium, assembly GCA_039195685.1. GTDB lineage: Bacteria > Bacteroidota > Bacteroidia > Cytophagales > Amoebophilaceae > JBCCVH01. The sequence goes on from JBCCVH010000094.1 coordinate 379, forward strand.
GATTATCTATAGTGTGGAATTGGTAGAGCGGTTAAGCAATTTTAAGAAAAATTACATACCTTTGCAATATGAACTTGGTAAAAAAATATCTAAACCCAAAAAATGATATAGCGTTTAAGCGCATATTTGGGAGTAAAAAAAACAGTGATATCTTAATCGCTATGCTAAATGCTGTGCTAAAAGGTCAACTGCAAGAACCTATTAAGAAGGTTGAATTTTTAAGCCCTCTCCAACCGCCAGAGGTTGCAGGAAGTAAACAGAGCATTGTAGATGTGCTTTTTCAAGACAAAGATGGCCGCAAGTACATTATAGAGATGCAGATAGGACATGCGGATGGCTTTCAAGAGCGAGCGCAATACTATGCAGCTAAGGCTTATGTCAATCAAGCGAAAAAGGGCGACTCATATTATGGACTCAAAGAAATTATCTTTTTAGCCTTTTGTGACTTCAGTATTTTTCCAGACAAAAAAGACTATAAAAGTGAGCATGTCACCCTAGACAAGAAAACACATGAACGCAATCTAGATAAGTTTAGCTTTACTTTTGTTGATCTAGTCAAATTTGACCAGCAACGTCCTCGGTCAGTGCAAGAGCTTACATTAGAGGAGAAATTTTACTACTTTCTTTGCCATGCGGAGGAGATTGACAATGCTGAGTTGCCACTGCTAATAGGCAAAGATAAGGTGATCAAAAAAGCATTCACTGAGCTAGAGCGATTTGGGTGGAGTGATCAAGAGCTAGCAGTCTATGAAGCTCTGCAAAAAACGGGGGATGACTATGTATCTACTTTAAGTTTTCAAAGAAAACAAGGCAAAGTAGAAGGTATTCAAATAGGGGAAAAAAGAGGTATTGAAATAGGGAAAAAAAGAGGTATTCAAATAGGGATGCGAGATACCGTCACTAAGCTTTTAGCAAATGGGATGAGCAATGCTAAAGCAGCTGAGGTACTAGGGCTAACTTTAAAACAATTGGAAGAGCTTCTAAAAGCGTAATTTTTTTGAGGCTAAATTAAGCTATTTTTATCTTGAATCTTATAAGTGTTCTTTGCTTGGAATGTATGGCAACCTGAGATAGGCTTGATGATCTATTTGGCTGATCAACCGCAAGAGGCGAGTACGTTTTTTGGGATCAGATTGGACATGCGCCATTAATGTACGGCAATGGGCGGCCATCTCACAGTCCAGCGATGCTGCTTGTGTAGGGGATTGCTGCTCCATAGTCTCTAGGAGCTGAAGAGCTTGGTCTTGGATATAAGAGGTGAGCTGCTTTTCTTTTATTCTCCAACGCATAATCTCCTGTAGTGTGGGATCGATACGGTATTTCCCCTGTCCCCCCATCAAGATACCATAGGCAGATAGGCACTGGGCAGCTTTTTCTGCTCGTGTATGACCAATAGTGCTGCTTTTGTCTTCGACCCAGCTGCGTAACCACTTATGGGTATCTTTGCGAGAAGGACGCAGATGGGCCAAAAAAGCCCGATCTAAACCATCGGGATGTAAAAAACTGATCACCCGCAGGATACGCCATGTTTCCCTAAGGGCTTTCGCATTTTCTTGTGCAATCTTTTCCTGAATTTTTTGGGCGGTAATAGTAAAGGCAATCACAATAGAGGGGGCAACTCCTTTGATTGTAGTGGCGCGCTCTTGCGCATCTCGATA
>JBCCVH010000095.1:0-1925 GCA_039195685.1 Bacteroidota bacterium
GGTAGCATAGCTTATACTGTGTAGTAAAAACTCATTTAACCATATTTTAGTGTCGAATATAGGTTTATGCTGGTGAAGTTTTTTATAAATTTGGCAGTGTGGAATCTTTTTTTGTATATTGGTCCCCTGTCAAAATTTTAAAAATATATATATGGTTAACTTATTACTAGCACTTTTCGTCCCAATCTTATCTACGCAAACAATCCCAAATACAGCAGATGTACCAACTCAGCAGCCATTGGTCGTACAGGCTGGCCCTCAAACGATGGGCGCTATACCCATGCAAGAGATAGCATTAGGTAAAGAAAAAGCCTACACTATAGCGGTAAACGATTATTTTTACGAGCCGAACGGTCTACAATTGACCATATCGGCTATAGAGGTAATATCCTATGAAGCAATAGCAAAGGGGGTGTGTCTGGAAAGCTATACTTGGCTTAACTTTTATGCGCCATATAGTACCCTTTTTATAAAACCAGTAAAGGAAGAAGATAAAGGATATTATCACCTGAGGGTAGTAGCGAGTAATAGTATAGGGCAAAATGCATCACAATTTATGACGGTATGCGTGGTAGATGTGGAAAAGCCTAGTGTCATCATTCCATTACCTTGTGATGAATTATCTTTTTTTGAAATTATAGGGGTTGCAGAGTCGATTTTAGCAAGTGTCGGCATGATGGTAGGTTGTTTGTGTCACATATATAAAAGGACACAAGTTGCTGCAAAAGAGGAATTTTTTTATAGCGGGATTGAAAGGAAAATAAATATGGAGGATTACGATCCCAAAGAAAAGATTGAAAGCTTCATTACGAAAACTATCAAGGAAGACAAAGGATACCAGACTAAAATTTGCTGCTGTCCTATCACGCATAAACTCAGTGAAAAGAAATTAAAGGCTATTGAAGAAAGAGTTATATGTAAATTGAGTATTATTTTGGAGGATAGAAAGAATGGGAAGATAGATGACACTCGAAAAAACTATTTGAAAGAAGCACTATCAGTTCCAATGGGTATAATAGATAGCATAAATGACAAAACTGATGAGCAAATGAAGCGGTGGAGTTCACCTATGTCAAAAAAGAAACGTAATTTTCTTGACCCAATAAATTTTAGCACCCCCAATGCCAAACAATCAACAAGTGGTCTATCGAAAATGATAGCAAAAGCGCGTGAAATGGATGAGGATAAGTTCCAAGACAATAACAAAAACGAAAATAACACAAGTGATCAATCGCCTAATATGAGTACAGATAATAGTACAAGTCAGCAGCTTCATCCTGCTGGGGAACATGCAGAGAAGGACAATCTTTATTATGGTACTGTGCTAAATAGTGGCCCTGAAATATTCAATTTAGATACGCTTAAAGCCTAAAAATAACGCTTTTGCACATAAAATAGTGCCTTCAGATTTGCTTCATTACACTGCTTTGCCTCGTGTTGGTGTTAGGTGCTTCACTTGCGTTCAGCACAATGCTGCGCATCGAATGGCAAGTTTTGTATACTTTTTATGCAAAACCTTGCCGTTGGTGTAAAAAATCATTGCCTAAAGATGCTAGCTGCTGGGTGGCAGTCAAAATTCAACCAACAAAGGGAGTATTGATTGTGACGAATAGGGAAGGTTTTTGGGGATTTCAGCCGATGCTATCGACTTCCCAAGCCCGAAGGTACAAGAAGCCACCGCAGCTCCGAAGCTCACTATAAAAGCACACACAAAAGGAGCCTATTGTACTACGCTACGCCCCACACTATATCCATTACTAGGAAAGTATCACCAAGACGATGAAGGTAATATCTTATATATGGCGCTTAATAATCAACATGAATTTCAACAATTGTCAAAAAAATTGATTAAGTTTGCACCATCTAATACAGCCTGATATAGTATGATGTTTGAGTTTGCAGCACAAAAAGCCACTAAAAGAGAA
>JBCCVH010000096.1:0-1880 GCA_039195685.1 Bacteroidota bacterium
CTTTCTATGCCTACCCTTATTGCTAAGTAATAAACCACACCAATGAGAATGAAACGCATTAGTATGTCTCCTAATAATCGCATCTCAAATGAATAATTATTTTCGGTTTTATTCGTGTTAAAAATAGAAAAATAAAAGGCTAAATTTGTTAAAATAATCGTTGAAAAGCTCGTCAAGGCAAATATACCCCCATCTTTTCCCAAACTATAGGAAGGAGGTGTTTTATGTACGAGATACTTTTGATAGAAAAAATAACCAATATAACCCACCATAGCGGTAAATACCACCCCAGCTACGATATAGTGTAGGCTACTAAGCGTGAAAGTGAACCTATGCTCGTTATTAGTAACTTGGTGGCGTGCCAGTTGTTTTTTATAATCGCTACTGAGCCACCAAAATACGCCTAGCAAGCCAGCATTACCAATGTTAATCACATTGAGATTAGTAGCACCTAAGCTTGGTAGTTGCATTTGAGTATCAAGGCTAGCGGTGGACTTGCCCTCATCTTCATTTGTTAAGGAAGAGGGTGCAGGATTTGCCGTGTCTTGGTTTTTGTTCTTTCCATTTTCGGGCGACTTATTATATACCGATGCTCCTATTATAATCAACAAAAGCAGCAATATAGTGGTTAGCCCTATATAAGCTAGTTTGTTTTTTCCTTTATCCATAGTTTATTTTGGTGCAACCTTGCGGGGCAATTTACAACCTTTCTTCCATAGATGCAACACCTCTGCTGTTGTACTATAGCCTGTTTTCTTTTTTGTATATTAAAAACTTTTCAAAATTTAGTGCAGCATAAGTGCTAATATCCACCATAGAGACAAGTATGGATGCACAGCTTTGATCTTTAGTGCTGATACAGAACACTTGGACTGCGTAAAGTCCCTAAAGGAAAAAGGTGCCAATATCCATGACAAAGATAAGCGTGGCTTTACAGCTTTGATCTTTAGTGCCTGCCAAGGACAACTACCTTGTGTACAGTATCTCATAGCACAAGGTGCTGATATCCATACCAAAAATAAGTGGGGGAACACGCTTTTGCCTTAAGCAAGTATAATGAACATTCAGATTGCGGCCATTACTTAAGGCAGCAAATGTAAAATCATATCTCTAAAGGGAAGTCGCATCACTTCCCTTTTTTTCATACCACGCTAACACATTTGTCTTCTAATCAACTGCATCGTTAACCTTGCTTTTCCCATATCTCTCTACAAGGAAATATTGTTTCCCATATTCCGCACCAAAAATATGCGTTTATGGTTCAATATAAAGCGTGAGGGGCATCACATGAGGTGCCACATTGGCCATTCTACAGAAAAGTAAGCGTATCAAAGTATAGAGAACGTGTAGAGGAAATTTAAAAATAGCTCATATAGTGCGTTATAGCCTGTTTTTTATTTTTAGTTAACTAAAAATTTGGTGCAGAATATAGGTTGTTTATAGCTTTATCTACGAAATGTTAAATAGTTTGGTTTTTTTCTTTTCAAATTATTAAGCTACACTGAAGAAACATTTTGTACTATCCAACGTGTTGACAATGCTTGTAGAATTAAAGTTTTTATCTTTTTATATTGTGAAAATTGAAAAATAATAAGACAAGCAAATGCGAATAAAATAACAAGATTTCCTACCCTAACTAGCTAACCCTGAAATATAGCTAACACGTAAACAACACAAACTATACGGTAATGCTGAGCAGTGTAGAGCATCTGCTGAAACCACAAAAAACCTTCCCTATATGTCACAATCAATAGTTGCCTTTGTTAGTTGAATGTTGACTGCCAGCTAGAAGCTAGCGTCTAGGGACAATGATTTTTTTACAGGAATTGCAAGGTTTTGTATAAAAGGGGCAAAAAGACTTGCGATTTTTGCTCAAAAAA
>JBCCVH010000097.1:0-1835 GCA_039195685.1 Bacteroidota bacterium
ACCATAACTACTATTGCTCAACATTATGTTGAGGCTGCCGATAATGATACAATCACTACTTACTATTATAGGTAGGAAGTACTTTTCAACAGTTTGTGTTGTCAACACTTCAGCTAGAAATGAAATATGATATTAATGACTGGTTACAAATAAGATACTTTGCTGCGCATCGATTCCTAATGTTTTTAGATACACTATTTTGTTCATTCTCCGTGAAAAACTTATTTGCCTTTTACAATTTTAGCTATAATACTACTTTATCTGAAAATTTATGTAAATTTCTCAGATTTAAAAGAAGCTATAACCATACTATGTGCTGTCATCACCTACTTTTAGCTCTTCGCCTTATTGTGGATTATGAAACGTACGCTATATATCATTACGCCTTGCCATCTCCAGCTCAGTGAGGGATATCTTATCTATACCCATAAAGAAGATCAAACCCGCAAAGAATGCCCTATCAATGAGCTGGCTTATCTGATCTTAGCACATACGCATATCTCCCTGACACAAGCGCTGCTAACAGCGCTTGCTGAGGCTAAAGTGGCTGTGATCACCTGTGATGCCAAGCACTTACCCTATGCCTTGACGCTTCCCTTGCGTGGACACTACCTCCAAAGTGAGCGTGCGCGCGCTCAAGTCGCCCTAACCGAGGCACAGAAGGGACACTTGTGGGCGCAAATCGTACGCGCTAAGATTCAAAACCAAATGGCCGTACTCCAAAAGACCAGCAGTAGAGGAGTCACCTACCTAAAGCAGCTGCTATCCAAAAGCAATACCAATAATCCAGAGGCTAAAGAAGCCCAAGCTGCACGTTGGTACTGGACTAAACTTTTTGGTGCAGATTTCCAGCGCACACGTTATGGAGACCCACCTAATGCAGCGCTCAACTATGGCTATGCACTTATCCGCACAGCCATGGCGCGTGCACTAGCCAGTCAGGGCCTTATCCTCTCTGTAGGTTTTCACCACCACAATCGTTACAATGCCTTCTGCCTTGTAGATGATATGATGGAGCCTTATCGCCCTTTTGTAGACCTGTTTGTTTGGCAACACCATCAAAAATCCCCCTATTCTAAGGCGCTTACGAAATCTCAAAGGGAAGAATTGCTCCTCCTACTGCATGAGTCACACAAGGACTCTTCTACCTTTGTACTCTTTCAAGCCATAGAGCGCACAGCTATCACGCTTGTAAGCACCTTACAGGAGAGACGTAAACGAATCAATTGGAAAAAACTATAACCTAAAATCTCATGTGGATACTACTTTTCTTTGATCTTCCCACCCGTACCGCTGCACACAGAAGGGCCTATAAGGAATTTAGGAAAGAGCTCAAAAAGCAACATTTTCGCCGACTTCAATATTCCGTATATGCACGCCATGTTGCTGCTAAAAACAGTGCGCACATCACTACTCAAATGTGCGAACTATTCCCAAAAAGGGGGGATATGCGAATCATACGCATAGCTGATCAACAATACCACCAAAGCATCCATATACACCACAGCCAACGTATAGCTGTACACCTCTCCCTAGTGCCATTGCTGACTTGGTAGCATAGCTTATACTGTGTAGTAAAAACTCATTTAAACCATATTTTAGTGTCGAATATAGGTTTATGCTGGTGAAGTTTTTTATAAATTTGGCAGTGTGGAATCTTTTTTTGTATATTGGCCTCCTGTCAAAATTTTAAAAAAATACATATGGTTAATTTATTACTAGCACTTTTCGTCCCAATCTTATCTACGCAAACAATCCCGAATACAGCAGATGTACCAACTCAGCAGCCATTGGTAGTACAGGCTGGCCCTCAAACGATGGGCGCTATACCCATG
>JBCCVH010000098.1:0-1816 GCA_039195685.1 Bacteroidota bacterium
CCCAACTATCTTATGGTCTGCGACTAAAACGAGCCCATTTAACCAATTAAAAAAAGCACCACTCTACTATGGTACCCATTTAAAGGATACTTATTATCAAGAGGCATATCACGAGGAGCAAGTACAAGCTTATTTAGAGAATTTAAATTTACTTTATGTAGCTTTCACACGGGCTAGGCAAGGTCTATACATCTTTATGCCCAAGACGGAAGGAAGCAACCTTAGTACAGTAGCTGATGTGGTACAAAACGTGCTTTCAACCAATAGTGAGGTATTTTCAGCGGAAAAGGGATGGCAATCGCATACAGCAATGTGGAAAGAGGCAGAGGTAGAAGTTTTGCATGTAGGAGATACGCCCATAGCTAAAAGGCGATGTATGGGCACCTTACCACCCACCCCAGTGAGGCAGGCTCCTTATGGGGTCAGTACTTCAAAAAAAGACTTTAGTGATACATGGGAGGAGCTTATAGATCATCATGATTGGGCATTAGATGGCTTGGTACCAGCAAATGACCAGCAAGAAGGGATATGGTGGCACGATTTGCTGGCCCAAGTGGAGGTCAAAGAGGAGATTCCAACTATACTAGAGTCGTATGTGGCTACGGAGGAGCTGACGACAGCAGAGATGACGGCGATTTGTAAGGAGATAAGACAATGGTGGGAAGCGCATCCTTTACTGGCGGATTGGTTTAGTAAGCGGTGGCAGGTGAAGAAAGAGCGCCGCATTTTGCTTGCAGATGGGGCTTCTTTTCGACCAGATCGGGTGATGATTGCAGGAAAAAGGGCTATTGTGTTGGACTTCAAAACGGGATCTCCTAAGTCAGCAGATGCACAACAGGTGCAAAGGTATGTGGCTTTATTGGAGGGTATGGCTTATACGCCTGTAGTGGGGTATCTTTTTTATACCCATTTAAATAAACTAGTGGCTGTTTAATGACTAGTGGCTTTGCTGCATTGCTAGCAGGGCAAGGCTTCATATGGAGTATAGAAGGCATGGTCAAGTAGTCAACTGCAGTATTTAATTTAAATACGATTAATACCTAATATCTGCGCAATTGTTGCCCTGTTCATGACATGGGTTAATAGTGCGATACTACTTTGCGTCTTTCTTTTTGGAGGCTTCTGTTTGCTCTCGACTTAATTTCTTTTCTTAAAAGATATCTAACCCAAAAGGGCCTCTAGCTTTTGTAAAGTAATCTCTAATATATTCGCTACTTGTGGCTTCTTCATACCATTTTTCAAAAGCTTAGTGATCGTTTCTCGGAAGCCGCGCTGTTTACCTCTCTCCTCGCCCAACTTAATCCCTCGCTCTTCTCCCAACCTAATCCCTCGCTCCTCGCCTAACCTAATCCCTCTTTGTTCTATTCTTCTTAATTCACTCATAATTTTTGTTTTTTCTTCTTTGTCTAAGTCCTCTATCTTATTGAGCACAGTTGCGGCACTATGAATTTCGTGCCCCAAAATATACATAATTATCTCATGTTTATAGTCTGATTTTTCGATTAGTTTCCTAATTTCGGGATTATTGTCTAAAAGTGGGCAAAAATCCCGTTTGACGCTTTCCCTTAGCATTACTTCAGCTAATCCAGCCTCATTATCTTTCATAATATGGCTGATCGTTTCACTTTGTAGCTCTATAATATAGTTGCTTTCCAACATTTCATAAAGCAAATGAGGGGTATCAAAAGCATCTATGAGTCGCTTGGTACCGTCATACGGTTTTTTGCCCGTATATATCACAAATGGAAAGATTACTGGTAATTTGACTTCTGATGGTTTAGTCCCTTGTTTACGTTGTTGTTTCACATGATGTCGC
>JBCCVH010000099.1:0-1729 GCA_039195685.1 Bacteroidota bacterium
GTGCTTTCAGAAAAAATAAAAGCGGGCAAAAAAACTTATTTTTTCGATATCAAATCTACACGTGCTGGCGACAGCTATTACTTAGTGATTAAAGAAAGTATAAAAGTATATCACGAAAATGGTTCCCCCCCTTCTTTTAATAAAAGTAAATTGCTGGTATACCCAGAGGATATGAATCGCTTCTTGAAAATGGTAACCACAATGGCTGATCGTCTTGGAGGGTTAGTCCCCAAAGAAGCTTTTACTAAATTTGATGATCGGGAATAAGAGTCAGCAAATATGGGATTAGAAACAGGGATTGTAGGGCTACCTAATGTAGGAAAATCAACATTATTTAATCTACTTTGTGCCCAGCAAGTACTGAGTGAGAATTATCCTTTTTGTACAATTAAACCTAACATAGGTGTTGTGCCTGTACCTGATGAGCGTTTAACACAGCTTAAAGATTGTATCAATCCACAACAAACGATACCCACTTCCATCTCTTTTGTAGACATCGCAGGGTTAGTCAAAGGCGCAAGTAAGGGAGAAGGCCTAGGCAATCAATGTTTAGCGAATATACGTGAAGTCGATGCCATTGTACATGTAGTGCGCTGCTTTGAAGATGACAGCGTTATACACGTGGCTGGCAGTGTTGACCCTGTGTTTGACCAACAAGTCATTAATGAAGAACTACGCTTAGCCGACTTAAATACCTTAAGCAAAAAAGAAGCTAAACTAGCCCGATTAGCTAAAGTAGGGAAAAAAGAAGCCATCACCGAATACAAACTCGTCCAAATCGTGCAAGCACAACTCCGCAACAGCATAGATGCACGTGCCCTTACGCTCACAGAAGATGAAGCCACATGGGTCAACAGCTGGCAGCTACTCACCTACAAACCCATGATCTATCTCGCTAATGTAGACGAAGCTACCCTACAAGGCCAGCACAACCCTCATTTAGCTGCCTTGCAACAATCTCTTCCCGCAGATACCACCCAAATAATCCCCGTGTGTATCGCACTAGAAGCAGAAATTATGCGTTTCCCTCCAGAAGAACGCCAAGAATATTTGGCCGCTTATCAGCTTACCGATACCAGTTTATCACAATTGATCGCAGCCACCTATAAGCTTTTAGGCCTTATTACCTACTTTACTGCAGGCCCCAAAGAAGTGCACGCTTGGACCATTCCGCAAGGCACTTTAGCCCCACAAGCTGCTGGGGTCATCCATAGTGATTTTGAAAAAGGCTTTATTAAAGCCGAAATAATTACACTTCCCGACTACCTCACCTACCAAACAGAAGACAACTGCCGAAAAGCAGGCAAGATTACCATAGCAGGTAAAAATTATGTGGTACAAGATGGAGATATTATCCACTTTCACCACCACATATAATCCTCCTATCTTAGGTTAAAGTTTTCAACCTTTTTAAAGCACCAAAAAGAAAAAACAGGCTATACTATACCGTATGAGCTATTTTTAAATTTTCTCTACACATTCTCTATATTTTGATACGCTTAGTTTTCTGTGAAATGGCCAATCCAAACATCATGTGACGCTCTTTAACTTTTATATTGCATCATAAACGCATACTTTTGGGGCAGGGTAGAACAAGGGAGCGTCAATTTAATTGTGTAAAATTTGGCCATGCCCTAAGTTATATACAGCATATTTCTGCCAATTGTTAGCTTCAAAATCCTTGATAACCATGTAGACCAAATTTAATAAATTATTTTCACATTTAAAA